>NZ_JBFHGM010000102.1:0-15909 GCF_041583095.1 Draconibacterium sp. | reverse complement strand
GTATTAATTATATGTCGCTGTTACTTATGCCGGCTGATCGTCTTTCCCTGCCCGGGGGGAAAGATAAGAGATAGGGTAAGAAACCACCTCCACGACCTTTTACTCCTTCGTCGCAAAAGCCTGCTTCCCGATGCTTCGATCGGGACAGGCTCTCCTTCAAGGAGGAGAAATTTAGTGATTATTTCACTTGAATATAGTTAAATTAATATTTTGAATTTCAAATATATATGATCTCTTTTTAATGTTTTATGGTTGATGCCCGTGGAACTCGCATGATAATTTATTTATGTCCTTTTGTGTTCCTTAGACCATGCTCCTTTCAGCTCTATACTAGTAACTCGCTGCTAAATCAATTTGTTGCGTTCATAACAGCAGCGATAGCTACCGCCATTGATGACATGGTGGAAGCAATAGCCAGCCAAAGTCCTTGTGGACGTTCTTTTTCCGGTTTTTCGGGAACCACCACTACGCTTCCCGGTGTAACTTTAGGGTAATATCTGAAAATAAGGCCTTTGGTAACCGCCGTTTCGCCATTGGGGTATTGTACATAGGTTTTTCTCTTATTGGCTTGTGACTGGAATCCTCCGGTGCGGTTGACATAGTATTTGGCATTTTTTCCAGCTTCAAAGGTAATGGAGAAAGGATTTTGTACGCTCCCGGTAATTTTAACCGTTTGCATAAATTCCGGAATATTGAGGCGGTCGCTGTTTTTTAATAAGAGGTCTCTGTCGCTTTTTGGATTATTAAGAATATTTTGCAGGTTAATGGCCACGTGTTCGGTGCCCAGTTCATCTGAAAAACGTTCGAGTGTGGCCCCCTGAAGATAGGCTTTCGGGCTAGTTCCCCCTGCCATTTGCACCAGATCGGAAATACGCATTTGTTTGTTGGTGATGGCATAAGCACCAGCGTAGGTTACTTCACCCGAAATCATTACCGTTTCGTTTTGACGGAAATTGGGGGCCGTACGCACCGAAACCTGGTCCCAGGGACGTAATTTCATTTCGGCATCGTTTTTTCCCAGTTGTAATCCGCGTGAGATATTGGCAATGATTACATGTCCGATGGTATCGGAAAGTACAGCAGCATCGTCGTAGCTCAACCGACGGGCAATTTCAATAAAGGTACTGTCGGCACCCTCGGTAAGGCCACCTGCCAGGAAAATCGCATCGCCCAATGTCATGTTTTCCGACCAGTTAAAGGGCCCCGGATCCAGCACTTCGCCGTTAACGGTTATATAAGGTTGTTCTTTTAAATCAAAATGGGTTTTTATCAGCACTTCATCATCGGTCTGCATCAGAATGTTTTGTTTACCGCTGCTAATATCTTCCACATTAAAGGCAATGGCAGAAGTGGTACGGTCGCTGTTATAGCGGGTGATCAATCCCCGGCCTTTAAAGGCTTCCGGGAGCAGCTTGTCGGCTTTTTCAATAAGTTGTGCGAGCGTAAGTCCTTCAGTCCACTCGTACTCTCCCGGATGATAAACAGCACCTTCTATACTCACCCTGTTTTCAAAACGGTCGGTAGTCAGGGTATTTTGTATGGTGTCGCCTTTTACCAGCGGGGTGGTATTCAGCAGGTCGTACGGAACATCGATGATCTGTTGTCCCTGTTGTGTTTGTCGAACTATTTGGGTGTTACCCAGGTAGGCACCGGCGTTAAATCCTCCGGAAAAACGTACCAGGTCGTTGAGCATTTCGCCTTCTTTAATTTCGAAAATACCGTTACGTTTGAATTCGCCGTTTACCACCACCTGTTTTTCTGCAGGAGGAACAAGTATGATGTCGCCATCTTTTAAGGTGATATTGTCAGAAGGATCGGCATTTACCAGTAAATTGTAAATATCGATTACCTGTTCAATTTTGTTGTTGCGAATGACCTTGATATTTCGGAACGAGCCAATCTCATTCGGGCCGCCCGATAGGTACAAGCCGTTAAAAGCGGTTGCTGTTACGGGTAGGGTATAGGTGCCCGGTGCTACCACCTCGCCAAGTAAATTTACACGAATGGAGCGCAGCTGCCCCATATCCAATTGGGCAAAAGTACCGGGATTGTCGCCTCCCATATCGGCGTAGATCGCGGTAAGGTTTTTTACAATTTTCTTTTCAGCTTCATCAAACGACAAGCCGGCTACATAAACCGGTCCCAGGTCGGGGATAACGATCTGCCCGTTGTTATTTACCCTCAGCTGATAGTTGTTTTGTGAGTTCCCCCAAACCTGGATAAGCAGCTGATCGCCAATCCCTATCTCGTAGTTTTTTGGTGTTTGTATGTTTACCTGTGGTTCGAAAGTCAGGTTTTCGTTGTTAAACAGATACGCTCCAAAGACTTCCAGATCCTTCTTTAATTCAACTTTTCTTTGCGAAAGATAAGACTCTTCCTTTTCCCCGGGCAGTGTTTCCGGCTCTTCATAGAGCTCAAACATGTCTTGTTCCGAAGTGTCCTGTTCGCTTAAGCGTTGACGCATTTCCTGGATCTGCTGTTCGGTAGCTCCCCGCTGACGGGCCAGTTGTATCGCTTGTTCCTGCGATAATCCGGCATCCTGCATGGCCCTCTTGGCTTTATTGATTTCGGATTGCGGCAACGATTTAACATCAACATTCTTTACATCCTGAGGCTGCGTCTGCGCCTGTGCAGCGAGCATCAGTGCAGAACAAAAGAATACAGTGAACAATGTTTTTAGTAAGTGCTTCATATTTGTGTTGTAGTAAAGATTTTTATGCAAAACTCTCTGTTATAGGTTTTTTACTACTCACCCTGATTGTCCGTCAGCTGACGGATCACAATCGTCCCTCTCTTTGCAAAGAGAGGGAATGAGGGTGAGTTTAATACCTATCGTTCTTCATTTATTATTTATTTGGTAATATTTGAATATCCGTATACTTAAAAAGAACAAAACTAGAATATTTTTCAGTTAAGGGATGACTTGCTTACTAGCCCGAAGTCCGAAGTCGGGAGACGGAAGAAAAACATTTATTGACTTTATTGGTCAGAAGTTAAAGCCCTTCTGATGAAATTTTGTGATTATTATCGCAATATCCTTTTCTAAAATTTTGAATTCCGGTGAGCGCATTCCCCGATGGCTTTGCCTTGGGGTAAGCGAACAAAACAATAAAAAAGTCCTTAACGGAATCGGATTCCTCGTCAGCTTTGCTGCGAGGAGTTTCAATACAGAATGATGATTAACGAATCAGGATTGCAGAAGTGTGTATGACATGAAATTCTCCGTACTTTATGTCCCTTCGCTCATCAAAAATCGTTAATCGAAATTCATCATTCATGATTTGAAACTTATCTATTTCCAATCGATAGTGTTTTATTTCGGTCTCCCGTCTTCCGTCCTCTTTTCTTATTCTCTCGACCAAATGTGCAAGGCATCCTGCTTTTCGAGGTAAGCGGTTTTTTCCTTGTCAGAGAGCACCAGGTAGCGTATCTTTTTATTGATCAGTTTTTCGGCTTTCGACACCAGTGCCACCACAAAGCGGGTGTCGATATCGTCTCCTACCAGCAGCAGGTCGATAATACCCGATGCTTTTCCAATCGCCAGATCACCGATCAGATAGGCCTCGTTCAGGTCGCCTACATTTTTCAGGATCTTATCGATAACCGTGTCCAGCCCTACCGTTTTTTGTAAAATGCTGTTGATTTCACTGTAAAGCGGGTGATTATCGTTGGCACGGAAATATTTACGGTTTCCGTTAAAATTCGATACCAGTAGATCAGCTTGCTCCAGCCTGTTTAATTCCAAACGTATGGCATTTGATGATTCACCAAACTCCTGTTCAAGGTTTCTGAGGTAGCTGGTGGTCTCCTTATTCAGAAAAAACTTGAGTAAAAGTTTTAGCCGGGTTTTGTTTGTAATTAATGATTCTATCATTTGGCTAATAGTGAGTTATGTGAAGTTGTTGTAGTTGAAAAGAAGTGGTGGATAGGCTGATTCGGGCACTGCTTCGCCTCCTCAGTTACATGTGCTGTATGAGTAGAAAATTAATATTAGTTGAGTAGCAAAACTACTAAATTTGTTGAATTAAACAGGTCGTTTTTGGAAAAATAATACAAAAAAGTGCTTTGTTAATTCTGTTTAAAAAAGAACATTATGATTGTATTTGGCTAATTATTTGACAGTGTGTAAGTTTTATTGTTTGGTACAAATTGTTGAAAAAAGATAATTTTGCATTCTATTTTTACAGGCACATGGAAAATTCGTTATTGAATTCCGATGAGCACATTTACAGATGGTGTTACCTTAGGGAAAGAGAACAAGACACTAGAAAATAAAATGTAAAATATCCAATTTCGAATAATCAATATCCAATCAGCTTTGAATTGATGTGTTTTGCCTTGTTCTGCATTGGATATTTATTTTTGAATATTGAGCATCTGTTAAACTGCATATCCTTTCCCGTAAGAATATTGGTAAGAGTAGCTATATCCGTAATTTAAACGATTTAATTTAATGTCGTTTATAAAACCCCTTTTGTCGGCCCCCCCGGTTGCCATACGCTGACATTTCCCCCTGAGAGGGGGAAAGAGATCGGAAAACGACATCTGTTAAACGGCGTATCCTTTTCCGTAAGCATACTGGTAGGAGTAACTATAACCATAATTTAAACGGTTTAGTTTAATGTCGTTTATGATAAGGGCGGGGTTATTCATTGTTCCATGTGTGGCGATATCATTAATGTATTTCAACTGGTTCTTTTTACTTACGCCATAACGTAAGATAAAGAGATTCAGATCACTGTGGCGGCTGGTGATCAAACCATCGGTTACGCGTGATACCGGAGCATTGTCAATAATGATAAAGTCGAATTGTTTCTTTAATTCTTCCAGAAGTTGTAAAAAAGCCGGACGTTCGATTAACTCGGCAGGATTGGGTGGAATAGGGCCGGAAGCAATGACTGACAGATTCTCGATTTCCGTTTGCTGGATGACCTCTTTAGCGGTATACTGGCCAACAAGATAATTGCTTAATCCTTTTGTATTGGATAAGTTAAATATTTGGTGAAGACGGGGTTTGCGCATATCCGCACCGATAATTACCGTTTTTTTATTGTTCATAGCCATAATACTGGCCAGGTTGGTGGCGTTAAAGGATTTTCCTTCGGAAGGTTGAACCGAATGCAGTCCGATAACTTTTTGTGTATTCGGTGTTAATTTGAATTGAAGATTTGTTCGAATGGTTCTATACGATTCGGTAATAGGGGCCTGAGGATGTTGGACAACAACCAGTTCTGATTTTTCGGTACTGTGCAAAACATTGCCCAGAATATTTATTGGTGTCAGCTTTTCAATTTCTTCCTGCAGGTGAATACTGTTGTCGAAAAAGTCGATGACCAGAATAAGCACCCCCGGAAGTAACAGTCCGAGAAAAGCACCTATAAACAGGATGAGCAGCGGACTTTTGTTTAAAGGTACCAAACGTTCAAACTGCGCAGGATCGATGATTTGTATATCAACAACGGCGGCAGCCAGTGAAATTTCAAGTTCGGCACGACGTTGCAACAGGTAGGTGTAAATTTCATTGGTGAGCTCGTATTGACGCTGGATGTTTATCAGCTGCTGCTCCTGCTCGGGCATGTTGTTCAACTGTTGGTTGATGCGGTTGTAGCGCAGGTTTAATGTGTTTACCGATAGCTGGGTGTTGTCGATAAGGTTAACCAGCATTTCGCGTACATGGTGGTTTACCTGATCGATCTCCTGGTTTAGCAGAATAAGCGAGGGGTTGTTTTCGCGTGCGCTAAATGCCAACACTTTCCGGCGGCTGTATAGTTCGCTGAGTTTTAATACCAGTGCGTTGAGCGTAGCATCGGTAATACCAACTACCGAAGGTGCCACCAGTTGATCGGCACTTTGAATGTTGTCGAGGTAACGCTGAAGGTTTTTAAAATAATCGAGCTGCATTTGCATCTGCGACTTTTCCTGCTCAATTTCTTTTAGCTGCTCCATAATCAGGCTTCCCTGGCTGCTGAGGTCGATGATCTGATTTTTCGACCGGAATTCGGTAAAGGTGTTTTCTGCAGCACTCAGGTCGCTTGAGATACCCGATAGCTGGGAATCAATAAATTCGAGCGAGCGTTTCTGAGTTTGTGTTTGCAAATCGAGTTTAAGCTCCAGATAAACGCGCACCAGCTCGTTCATATAATGAATATCACGCAGTGGTTCTGTACTTTCAACCGACAGTTTGATTACTTCGCTTTCCTTGCCGTAATCGGTATTCACCCGTTTTAGATATGCTGTAGTGAGTTTGCTTTTATCAATAAAAGAAAAACGGTAGCACTCGCCAACCAGTTCCCCGGAGTTTTCTTTTGGGGTAAGGGTAAAATTAAAGTATTCATTCCTAAAAGGCTGTGCATAGGTTGCCGTTTCTTCGAATGCAATTTTTTGTGTCTGGCCGTCCAGATCAATTTCACCATCGGCTTCTATCACGTATTCGGTTTCTGACAACGGGGTAATGTAGATTGAAATACCTGCCGGATTTAAGGCTTCTCCTGATTTATGAAGAATAAAAGGTTCATTGAGGTAGATACCGCTCCATATGATCAGGTTCTTTTTTTGCCAGCTGGTTTGCCAGTTGAGGTTGTCCACCGCCTGGCGGTTCAAAGTATAGGAGCGAAGGAATTCCACTTCGTTTTGCAGGCTGGTTTTGCCGCTGCTACCCATCATTCCTTCCATAAACAAATTTTCCAGATCGAAGCCTTTGCTTTCATCGGTAACCAGTAAACTGGTGTTTACCTGGTATTTATCGGGAGTGTATTTCACAAATAACCAGGCTCCGGTTGCTCCCAGGAAAAGCCCCAGCGCCAGCCAGTACCATCTGCGCAACAGGAGGAAAAGCAGTCGTTTGATGTCAATTTCATCATTTTGCTCAATGGTGTTGTACTGCTGGTTTAAGTTGTTAGCTGTCATGGTGTGTAAATTATCTTTTTTGTTTTTTATGAGCGTGTTCCGGTGGTATGGATTATGCGTTTATTGTGGGTCTGAGTTTGTATTAGCGAGGATGGATGAGAAATGATCTGCCTTTGTTTTTTTATGTTGTGGACTGAAAGCTCTCTTGATATTTTTTTCTAACCTCTGCAGCTTTCCGCAGAATTCAACCTTCATTTCAACCTAGCAAATGATACCGTAATATTATTTTACACGGATGCTTGAGTGAATAGTTGGTTAAGGGATCAGCCTGATCTGATGCCGCGATTGCAGGATGCTTTTAATTTTCGTTTATGTTTCAAATCAGGCATTTTCTATTTCAGGAGACCGAATACGGCTAACAGTAAACTGGCCGACGAAATGACCATGGAAAAAACCTGGGCATTGAGCTGGAAGTTCTTATGTTGGTCGGGTTCAACAAAAATGTAATCGTTGGGGTGGAGGTAAAAGCCTTTTTGCAGCCAGGCATCCGACGCGGCAAGATCGAGGATCATCGCTTTTTGACCATCGGGCTGTGGGCGGATAACCATTACATTGGTAATGTTGGCATAGTCGGTGTTTCCGTTTGCCATGGCCAGTGCTTCCAATACGGTAAAGTTGTTATTGTAATTGTAATAAACCCCGGGACGTTTCACTTCGCCCATAATGGTAACCTTGTAGTTCAGTAATTTTACCTTAACTATGGCTTCCTTAAGGTATTTGTCGGCATATTTCTGTACAATGTTTTCGACCTGTGAGCTTGCATGACCGGCTACGGGAATATCTCCCATTATAGGTAGTTGGAGGTTGCCGCTTTCATCCACTTCAAATCCATAAAGGTAAGCTCCCTGGGGAGTGGTGTATTTCTGGTACGAATTGTAACTCTGGGCTTCCATATTCGATTCCGGATTGAACAGTGCATTTACCTCGGCATTCATCGATTTAATGCTTACATACAGTATATCGCCCGGCTTGATGATGTATTCTGTAATGGTATCGGCCAGCGCTTTTATTACCTGATTGTTTTGCACGTCTTTCATGTAAATCAGCTCTTTGCTGCTATGGCAGGAGAAAAGAGAAAGCGAAACAGTTACCAATAATAGTGACAGCAGACGATGGAATTTTTTTGAAATCATTGTTAGTGTATAATGTTTACTTAGTTAAAACTTTTAGCGGGTGGATATCTCCGAGGTTGATTTCGGAGATTGTACTTCAATATGCCTGAGTGTATGCTTTAAACGAACAGCTACAGGGAAAGGATCTTAGCGGATCCCTCTTTGCAGGATCTCTATCTTTTTCCTCCAACTTTTTGTCTTTTTTCGTTCATTATCTATTTTTTCTTCGGGATGCAGACTATAGTAGATATCTGTCCATTCGGGCATGCCACCATAGTTGCGGTCGTCGATATAGAGGTCGGCGAGTATTTTCCGGCTGATCTTATCATTCATTTTTTCTTCCGGGTAGTTTTTATTTACGGCGTAAAATTCCAGTCCTTTTTCCTTGCAGAATTCAACTGCTTCATCCAGTTCTATTTCCGACCGGTAGGTCCAAAGAATTAGTTTGTGCCCTTTCTTTTGTAAAGCACGCAGGGTTTCGATGGCAAAAGGAAGTTCATTCCCGATTTTCGGGTATTTGTGTTCTACAATAGTGCCATCAAAATCAACAGCAATGGTTAGAGGACGTCTCATGTAAAGTGATTTTTAATAAGTTTTAAGATTATTGATTTTTTTTTGTGAAGAACGAGATGTGGTGTTTTATAAGCAAATGCCATAAACGCTGGTTTTTTGTCTTGGTATAGGTGTTCTTTCCACCTTTTTTGTGGTCGGCTAAAAACTCTTTGCTAACAATGGTTCAACCTTGTTTTATTGCATTAACTAGCCTGCAGAGCTTACAATCTGCAAAACATCAGTTTTGTCGGATAATTAATTGGGAAGCCCCTTCTAAAATGTTTTTTATCTTTTTGGTTTTAACCATAATTCTAACGATAATGCTTTTAAATACTATTTTTTCTCAAAATCGTCGAATTTGTTTTGGAGCAGTGTTTGGTGTTAATGCACTTTAAGTTTCCGATGTAGCAGGACAGTAATGAGTACTTTTTTTACCCGGGCAGTGTGCTCATTATCTGGTATGAAGTTTATTTGAATTCATTTCGAACATATCTTTGGAATGGTTCGATTGCTTATGTAGAATAAGTTTGAGGGAAAGTTTAATTTGAGTTTTATGAGTAACTTAACAATTCAAATATTAGGGATTTTTTTATAAAACATGAAATATGCATTTAGGAAATTTGTGGAAGTTATACGGATAACGGCACTGCTTCGCCATCTCAGTTACATGTGCTGTATGAGTAGAAAATTAATATTAGTTAAGTAGCAAAACTACTCATTTAATTAAATCTTTTATAAATAGTCTTAATATATCCAATAAAGTATCTATTTGTTAAAAAATACTTAAATAAAGAGCATTTGGTTTCTATTTTGACTAATGGTCTGGCAGTGAGTGCTATGGTAGATGTGTTGGTTTTTTGAGAATTAAACGTATGTTGTTAATATTCAGGATTTGCCATTGACGGAAACTTTTGCTTTTTTTCCCAGTGTTTCCATTTTTAAATTTCGTCTAGCGATGAAAATATATCAGTTGCAAGGTAAAGCTTACGTCGATTGGGGATTAAATCACTGTTTCCGGCACCGCACTAAGGTAGGAGGCCGGTATTTCTACCAAAAAAGAAGTGTTGATTTGTTCGATACGCAAGGCAAATTTATTCTTGCCCCGGCACTCAATAAGTTCACCGCATAATCCAACCATTGGCCCTTCAATTACTTCAACTATTTTACCGGGTTCGAAATTTTCAATGGTAACGTTTACTTCAAAATCAAACTGATGAAGCATAGTTTGCAAAGCTTCTATTTCGGCCTGACTTACAATAGCTGCTTTTCGTTCGAAAGTGACATAACTTACCACGTTATTAAGTTGCAGTACTTTGTCATATTCTTTGCGTGTGATATTTACAAAACAGTAGCCCGGAATCAAGGGGGTTTCTACCCATTTTTTACGGTCTTTCCACTGGCGGAGTCTTTTTTGCAGGGGAAGGAAGCACTCGATATTATTTAGATTAAGTTCTTGTACGACCTTCTTTTCCGCCCTGGATCTGGTGTAAATAACATGCCATTGTTTTTGAGTTTGTAAAGATGTCATTAGTCTTTGCGTAATACGAATTTGTGTGTGACAAAAATATAAATTACTGCGAAAAAAAGAAGGGAGTTGATGGTAAAAGTTTCAGGGAACAAGGCAAAAGGTAAAAGTAAAAAGGCAAAAGTGTTTCAAGCTCCGAGCCGCTAGCTCCGAGTTGCGAGTTTGTATCCAGCAACAAGTATTCAGAATCAAGGCAAAAGGATAAAGTAAAAAGTTGAGCGTAGCAAAATCCCGACCGTAGCGTTGGGAGCAAAAGTTGAGAAGAGCAGCTGCAAGTTACAAGTATCCAGCATTCAGCATCCAGTATCAAGGATCCAGTCGCAGTATTCAGTCGCAGTTCTCACAGTTTCATCTTCTCAGTGCTCAACTTTACTACAGAGAAGTTACACCGAGAAATCACAGAGTTTCATAGCGAATAAGATAGAAAGTTAAGAACTTCAATTTTACAATTTATCAGTTTAACAATTCTATTGTATCAAGCATCCAGAATCAAGGCAAAAAGGATAAAGTAAAAAGTTGAGCGCAGCAAAATCCCGACCGTAGCGTCGGGAGCAAAAGTATCTACACTATCAAGTTCCTGTGCAAGTATCCAGTATCCAGCATCCAGCATCCAGCATCCCGTCACTTCCTAAAACGTATACACCAGTGCGAGTCCTTTTTGGCTGCCTGTTTTAAACGGAAAAATATCGAGGTTTTTCAGATGTTCCCGATCCCATTTGTATTGGTGGGTGAGATAGATAAGTTGAGTGGAGATCATTCCAACTCCGGCGCCAACCAAAACATCGGAAGCCCAGTGTTGGCCTTTGGAAATACGCATGATTCCTACCGTGGTGGCGCAGGCATAAGCACCAATGCTGTACCAGGGGTTTATCTCGCCATATTCGCGGTGCATCCACTGAGCTGCTGCAAAAACAATGGCAGTATGTCCGGAAGGCATAGACTGAGGTTCGCCTGTTGGTCGTTCTACATCCAGGATACTTTTCAGGCTTTTGGTAATCATAGTGGTCAGGATCATACTTTTGCCCAATATGGCGGTTTGGTTGCCAATATTGTTTTTCCCCTTTATTCCCAGGGCGTTTAAGGAATATGCGGCTGCAATCGGTGCAAAACGCAGGTAGTCGTCGAGGTGGCCGGAATAATTAAAATGTTCTCCGTGCCAATCGTTAATGTCATATTTCCAGTCTGAAAAATGCAGGATCGTTCCGCCGGCAATAAGAATAGATGGCGCGATAAAAGGTCTGAATCCTCGTTTTTTATCGGCATAACGAAAATCTATACGGTGAATGGAGTCGTTGTGAAAAGCAAAATATGGAGCGGTATTTTCTTTAAGCAGCGAAAATCGTTCCGGATTTTTCCTGCCGGAAGCCACCCCCTGTATTGAGAATAGCAGCAATGTCGCTATCAGGAAATTTGTTATGAGTGTTTTATGATTTTGCACGGGGCAAAAATAGGAAAAGGATTGAAAGGAAGAAAAGGATTAAGGATTAGTGATGAAGGATTAATGAGCGCTGAGATGGTTGGATATTGAAATAAAGATTGATGGAGATTGGATTGGATTGGATTGGATTGGTGAGTGAGTGAGGAGAAAAAAGCACTGTGGCTTTGAGATTGATGAACATTAAAAAGAAGATTGATTTAGATTGAAAAAAGAACTATTAGTTATGAAACTGATTTTTTCATGGTGATACGGTTTGGTTTATGTAATTCTCTAACTATGATGATATGTTACGAAAAGGAGAGGGCTTTGTTCTTGATTTATAGTGTTTTATTGAGAATTTGGAATTGATCCAGATAAGAATAGTTAAATGGATAATAATGGAAGTTATGAATTGACGGGGTGCTAGGGACTTCGGTTACGACAAAAATAAAACCGCTGAAGCAAGCCTCAACGGTTTTAGAATATTTTATCAAATCAACCTTAGTTAGGTCATTTTCTATTTTGCTAATTAGAACAGCCGGTGTAAACGATATTTGAAAGGTCACCTTTTATTGAATAACCGATTACTGTTTCATCAATATCCGGTGTACTCGGATCGTCTTCAGTCGTTATTACTTGCTCTCCATCGATTGCAATAATTTTTGTGTCAGTCCAAATAAGCGCTTGTTCGTCTTTAGCATTGCCAGAACCACAATCAGGTACAAAGCTAAATTCAAATGTGGTTGGTTCGCTGGCTTTACAGCTAATTTCTCCTGTCCAGGTAAATACAGTTTGGTTCTTTGGATTATTTACAGAATATTCTTTTCCGTCTGGTGCTTCATAGTTTTCTTCATCATTTAGTTCTAGATTTTCGACCTGCGGAAATGTAAATACGATTGTAATTTCGGCTTCATCGTTATGGTTGTATGAAAAAACGATATCCAGATTATTTTCAGTTTGATATGAAAATGAAGCACCGTCACACATTTCGCAGTTCTCAACAATGAGTGTTTGATAGGAATAACCTCCACTACCCACTTTAAAACGTAACTCGTACTCACCTTCTGTTTCAAAAGTTAAATAGAACTTTTGGGGATCATCGGTAGTTTTACTCATCTGAAAAACCTGAATCCATTCTCCATCTTCCAATTGTTGAACCTGAACATTAGTCCCAACTTCTGTATCGATGATAAATTCATGTTCCACTCCCGCACAAATTTCAGGATCCCAGGAAACTAAGTCTTCTGCTTCAGCTATTTTTGCTTTTTTCAGCATAACTCCTTCTTCTGGATTTGTGAGTGTTTCGTCTTTCTGGCAACTCCAGAAAATGCCGGCTGCTGAAAGTAAAGTCAATACGGCCATGTAAACCAATTTTTTCATCTTTTTTGTTTTTGAGTTTATAAAAATTAACAAGTATTTGTCCAACATTCGATTCGATAAGCCCTATTAATAAGGTTTTTAAGGCGTGATCAAGATAATAGTATTATTGTTAATTAAGGCTGATGTTTTGTCCGAATTTGAGATTATGTTCCGCAACGAAAATTAATCTGAAATCTTAGGTATTCAGGGGCTACTCAAAAGAAAAAAATGATTTGCGTACTTGGCACAATTTTTATTATGTTTTGATTTGTTTCAAATTGGGATAAACTATTTTATTCAGCAATATAAAAATGACGATAATTCTGAGTCGATTTTCACAAAACTACTTCAGCGCACCGTAAAGCACCTCCACCGGATGTAAGGCCGCTTTCCCGGTTCCGTCTTTTATATGGTGGCGGCACGAAGTTCCAGGTGCCGAAATTATATAATCCTCTTTAGCCTTGCGCACAGCAGGGAAAAGCACCAACTCGCCAATTTGCATTGATAGCTCGTAATGTTCTTTTTCGTAACCAAACGAGCCCGCCATACCACAACAGCCAGACGGAATTTCTTTTACAAAATAGTTTTTGGGCAGCGACATCATTTTTTTCGATGGTTCGGTTGAAGCAACTGCTTTTTGCTGGCAGTGTCCGTGCAATAAAATATGTTGTTCTTCTGTGGTAAAATCTGCTTCTGTAATATTTCCTTTTTCGATTTCGGCGGCAATAAATTCTTCAAAAAGAAGGGTGTTTTTTGCCAGCTTTTCAGCAGCCGTTTGCAGGTCTTTTTCTACCAATTCAGGGTATTCATCGCGGAAAGCAAGAATGGCAGAAGGTTCAATTCCCACCAGCGGTGTTTCGTCGGTAATAATATCTTGTAACAGCTTGATATTTTCGGTAGCCACTTTTTTCGAAGTTCGCACCATTCCTTTCGAAAGGAAAGTTCGTCCGCTTTCTTTGGTTTGCGGAATTTTTATCTCGTAACCCAGTTTGGTTAACAGCAGAATGGCTTTAATTCCAATATCGCTTTCGTTGTAATTGGTAAATTCATCGTTAAAAAGGTAAATTTTGCCTTTTGTTGCTGCCTCGGGTAAGGGAATTCCGTTTTCAACCCAGCGGTTTAAGGTAATTTTCGACAGTGCCGGAAGGGTACGTAAGGTTGAGAAACCAATGGCACTTTTTAACAGCGAAGTGCTCATCAAAAAGTTTGAAATGGGGCGGAAAACCATAGCCAGCCTGTTCAATCGTGGCAGGTAACCAATTAGGCGCGAGCGCATCGGAATGCCATGCAAATCATAATAATTCTGCAGGAATTCGGCTTTTAATTTAGCCATATCCACATTACTCGGGCACTCGCTTTTACAGGCCTTACATGAGATACACAGGCTTAAAATATCATATATTTCCTGGTGGTCGAACAGGTTCTTTTTTTCGTTGTTGTACAAAAATTCGCGCAGGATGTTGGCACGTCCGCGGGTGCTTTTGTCCTCGTCGCGGGTAGCCATAAAAGTAGGGCAGAGGGTGCCACCAATCGCTTCACTTTTCCGGCAATCGCCCGATCCGTTACATTTTTCAATCGTGCGGAAATAGCCTTTGTTTTTCGAGAAATCAAAGTAGGTATCGGTTTCGGGAATAGCTTTGCCAGGAATCACACGCAGGTTTTCGGTAATGGGGGGTGTATCAATAATTTTTCCGGGATTAAAAATGTTATAGGGGTCCCAGGCTTTTTTCACCGATTTTACCATTTCATAGCATCGGTCGCCCAGCATAAACGGAATAAATTTACCACGTACCCGTCCATCGCCATGCTCGCCACTCATCGAGCCGCGATATTTTTTTACCAGCGCCGCTACCTCGTTCATCAAGGTGTCAAATAACTCTACATCTTTGGGATCTTTAAAGTTGATAAGCGGACGGAAGTGAATTTCGCCGGTGGCAATGTGGGCGTAAAACACGCTGTCTAATCCCAGTTTTTTCAAAACAACTTTTATATCAGCCACGTAGTCGGGCAGGTGTTCCGGATGTACAGCCGTGTCTTCAATTCCGGGTACTCCTTTTCTGTCGCCCGGAATATTAGCCAGTAAACCCAGTCCGGCCGTACGCAACGACCACACGCGTTTTATTTTATCGGCGCCGGTTACCAAAGGATAATGATAACCCAGTCCGGCTTCTATTAACTCTTTTTCAAGCGCAGCTGCCGTATCGGTTAATTCTTTTTCGGTATCAAACGAAAATTCGATCATCAGCATCGCACCCGGATCGCCTTTTACAAAAAAGCGGTTTTTGGCTTGCTCGATGTTTTGTTTGGCTGCCTGCATTACCGGATCGTCCATTAATTCAATGGCCGTTGGTTTGTATTTCAGCGCTATGAGGTTGGCGTGTAACGATTCTTCCAGCGTTTCAAAATGCGCACAAACAAGCCCTTTGAATTTTGGAGGAAGTGGAATGACATTTAATTTAATTCTTGTTGAAAAAGCCAGTGTTCCTTCAGATCCGGCCAACAACTTACAGAAATTGAATGCTCCGCCACCTTCTGTAAACGGATCGGCATACATCAATTCATCAATGGCATAACCCATATTTCGCCGGGTAAGCTTTGGATCGGGGAAATTCTTTTTGATTTCCTCCTGGTTCTCTTTGTTTGAAAGTAATTTGTTGATATTTGTGTAAATTGCTTTTTCCAGTTTATTGGGATTACCATTTAATTTTTGCTGAAATTCCTCTTTACTCAGTGTCTTAAAAATCGTTTCCGAACCATCAGACAAAAGCGCATCAACTTCCAAAACGTGCTCGCGCACACTGCCATAAACCAAGGAATGCAAACCACACGAATTATTTCCCAGCATTCCGCCAATAACACAACGGTTGGCCGTTGAGGTTTCGGGGCCAAACTGCATACCGTGTTGTGCCAAAAACTGGTTCAGTTCTGCCAACACAACACCGGGTTCAACTATTACATAATTCTCGACTTTGTTGAAATCCAGAATTTTATTCATGTATTTCGAAACGTCAACAACAATTCCGCTTCCAACAACCTGC
>NZ_JBFHGM010000101.1:0-15941 GCF_041583095.1 Draconibacterium sp. | reverse complement strand
TTTTTCGATTTCGACAGAATAAAATGTGCATTCCACAGCAATTCCTTTTTCGATTTGCGGGTAAAATTAAAGGCGCCAATCCGGATCAAAATACTCAGCTGCTCCAGCGAAATGGGTATACGCTCCAGGAAATCCTGCAAACTCTGGTAATAACCACCACGGTAACGCTCGTTCAAAACCGCATTTATCGTATTCGTTTCGAGGCTTTTTAAAAATCCCAGGCCAAGATGAATCACTTTTCCATCAATCACGGTCTGCATTTCGCTGCGGTTAACACAGGGCGGGAAAATCGTTGCCCCGTGCATGCGTGCCTCGTGCACATACAATTCGGTGCGGTAAAAACCACCGCCGTTATTGATGGTGGCCACAATATACTCCAGCGGATAGTAGGCCTTTATAAACAGCGCCTGAAAACTCTCTACCGCATACGAGGCCGAGTGCCCCTTGGAAAAAGCGTAATTGGCAAAACTCTCGATCTGCTCCCATACGCGTTTTACCAAATCGTGGGCATAACCGCGTTCGGCACAGTTGGAGAAGAATTTATCCTTGATCTTTCCAAACTCGTTGCGTTGTTTAAATTTCCACGACATACCGCGGCGCAAAATATCCGACTCGGCCAGTGTGAGACCGGCAAAAAGATGCGCTACTTTTATCACATCTTCCTGGTAAACCATCACGCCGAAGGTTTCTTCCAGCAGTTGGTAAAGTTCCGGAGCCTCGGCTTTGGCAGCCACACAACGACTGCGGTCGCGGTAACGCAGAATATACTCGCGCATCATTCCGCTTTGTGCCACACCCGGGCGAATAATGGAGCTAGCTGCCACCAAACGCAGGTAATCGTCGGCCTCCAGCTGAGTCAACAACATACGCATGGCCGGCGATTCCACATAAAAACACCCGATGGTATTTCCACGCTTCAGGAGCTCTTTTATTTGTGGATCTTCCTTAAACGTTTTTAGGTCGTGAATGTCAATTTCAGCACCTGCATTTTCCTGTACCAGCTGAATGGCATCCTGAATTTTACTCAAACCACGCTGCCCCAGAATATCGAATTTGGCAAAACCAATGTCTTCAGCTTCAAGCATACTAAAATGAACAGTAGGGAAACCTTTGGGCGGCATAATGGTTGCCGAATAGGTACTGATCGGCTCTTCGGAAATCAATATCCCGCTGGAGTGCACACTCAAATGGCTCGGAAAACCGTGGATGAGTTTGCTGTACTGCAACACCAGCCGACTGATTTCATCAAGACTACCAAAATCTTTTACCTTTTGCAATTTCTCAATTTCATGCGCTGGCAAACCAAACACCTTTCCTAACTCGCGAACTACCGATTTGTACTGAAATGTAATGTAAGTTCCCACCAGCGCTGTGTGATCCCAGCCATGCCGGTCGAAAATGTAGCGCGTAATATGATCGCGGTCGCGCGAAGCAAAATCAATGTCAAAATCGGGCGGACTTTGCCGCGAAGGATTAATAAAACGCTCGAAATACAGGTCGAGCTCAATGGGATCGACATCGGTAATTCGCAGCAGGTAAGCCACCATACTGTTGGCACCACTTCCCCGCCCCACATAATAACAACCTTCGCGGCGGGCGTACTCCACCAGGTCCCAATTGATGAGAAAATACGAGGCAAAATCCATCTGACGAATCACCGCCAGCTCTTTCTCCATTCGCGCCACCACAGCTTCCGAAGGACTGCCAAAACGATATTTCAACCCTTTGTTCGCCAACTTTGTCAACAATTCAAAATCTTCTTCGGGCGAGTTGGTAAAACACTTTTTGTTTTTGGCTTTTTTGAAGGTAAAATGAATGGAGCAACTGTTAATCAGACGTTGCGTATTTTCAATAATATCCGGAAAATCGCGAAATACGTCCCTGATTTTTTCCTGCGGAAACATTATCTCATCCGGACTCGCTTCTTCACTTTTGGGCAGACGGCTCAACAACGTATTGTTGTCCATCGTGCGCAAAAGCCGGTGGATATTAAAGTCGCGTTTATTACGAAAAGTGACCGGCTGCAACACAAGCAGTTTTTCCCGGTGGTTGCGTAGGTCGCCAAATATTTTGCTGATCTGTGTTGGTTTTACCCCGATAAATTCATTCTCACGCAACAGTTTTGGATGTACTTTCCCAACCGGATAAATAAAATACACATCCTCCATTTCCGGAGCTCGTTCCGCAAAATCAGCCTCCTCGTGCAAATGCATCGTCAGGTGCTCGTTCAGCTTCTGAAAACCACTGTTATTTCGTGCAATGCCGATGTATTGCTGCTGTGCGCCATTTCTGAAATCGATGCCTACAACCGGACGCAGATCTTTTCCTTCGCAGCGACGGATAAAATCGATGGTAGCCGAAGTATTGTTAATATCCGTCAGTACCAGCGAATTGTAACCTTTCCCAATCGCTTCATCAATTAGCTCATCAATAGAAAGCGTTCCGAATTTATAACTGTAGTATGTGTGGCTGTTTAGTAACATAATAAGCAATTTTCAGTAGGCAATAGGCAAAATCAATCTCATCAAAAAAATAGGCAATCGGCAAAATGACAATATGCAAAAACTGCAAGTGTCATCCTGAGCGTAGTCGAAGGGTACTTGTGCCCAAAATCAATCATTTCAATCAATTCATCTTCATCAATCTCATCCAGAATCCAGTATCAAAAATATCCAGCATCCAACTTCTGTCTTCTATCTTCGTGCTCCCTGCTTCTCATCACATCCTCCTGTGTGCCGGAATTACAGGTGGCTGGCCGTTAAACGGGTTCGTCATTTGTCCGATACCACGTGTTCCCATGGTTGAGGCCCGTTGCACGGCATTTTGCCCAAAACGATTCCGGATCTTATCCATGCGCTGGTACAGGTTTATCAGTTTAGTATCGTCTTCAAATAATTTCATCTGGTAACTTCCCCCCACCAAATGGCTAAAACGAACGCCCACCAGACGCACCAAAACCCGACGTGTGTACAACTGATCAAAAAGCTCCATGGTGGTTTGAATTAGCGTATGATCGAGCGAGGTGTAGGAAATGCGCTTTTGCCGGGTGCGGGTATCAAAATCGGAATAACGCACGGTTACCGTAACACACGACGTTAGTTTGTTTCCGTTGCGCAGGTAAAAAGCCAGTTTTTCGGCCATGGCCAGCAGCAGGTTTTTCAGCGCCTGCACATCAATGGTATCTTTTTCGAAAGTCAGCGACGATGAAATGGATTTCCGCTCGTGATACGGTTCTACCAACGAATTATCGATTCCCTGCGCCTTTTTCCACAGCACAATCCCGTTCTTTCCCATCACTTTGTCCATCAGCTCGATAGGCATCTCCTGGATGGTTTTCACATAACGGATTCCCATGCTCAGCAGCATTTTGTAAGTCTGATCGCCCACCATCGGGATTTTTTTCACCGGCAACGGTGCCAGAAACTCTTTTTCATGCCCGTATTCAATCTGCTGAAAATTATTGGGTTTTATCTCGCCCGTAGCTACTTTCGACACCGTCTTATTGGTTGACAGTCCGAAAGAAATAGGTAAATGTGTTTGATCGATAATGCGCTGGCGCAACTCCTGCGCCCATTTGTAGCAGCCGTAAAATTTATCCATTCCGCTTACATCGATATAAAACTCGTCGATGGATGATTTTTCGTAAAGCGGTGCTTCCTCTTTAATAATATCGGTTATCTCATCGGAGAATTTGCTGTAAATGGAGCTGTTTCCTTTTACCACAATGGCCTCGGGACAAAGCCGGCGCGCCATTTGCATGGGCATGGCCGAATGTACGCCGTATTGCCGCGCTTCGTAACTGCAGGCCGCCACCACTCCCCGTCCGCTGGTGCCTCCAACCAACACCGGCTTACCGATCAACTCGCGGTTCATCAGCCTTTCACACGACACAAAAAAAGTGTCCAGATCAATATGTACAATATTTCGATTCAAAATGTCGATATTTTCGTCAATTTTTCGACTATAATTTAGTCAATTTTTATTACATTTGGAAATAAAAGTATGAAGACCGAAGTTCAAAAAGAGAACTTCTTTTGCACTGTGGCTTTAGCCCGGTGATTATGAGACACAATACAGAATTGCTTTAGCCTTTAATATTTTATTATGTCGTACGTTAAAATATGGATTCATGCTGTCTGGGCAGTAAAAAACCGGGAACCAATAATTTCAGAAGAGAACAGAAAGATTCTTTTTGAGCACATTCATAAAAATGCTATGGAAAAAGAGATACTAATAGAAGCTGTTGGAGGGTACAACAATCATGTACATTGTCTTTTTCGATTAAAGAATGATCAAACCATTGAGAAAATTATGCAATTAATAAAAGGGGAATCATCCTTCTGTTTTAATAAGAATATAACTAATCATACAAAGCTGAGCTGGCAAAAAGAATACTTTGCAGTGAGTGTGAGTGAATCACAAATAGAGAGAGTTATAAATTATATTCAAACACAAGAAAGCCACCATAAAAAGAAAACCTGGGATGAAGAATATCAGGAGTTCATTAAAATTTATGGCTTTAAAGTTTTTAAAGGCTAAAGCCTGTTTTATTGCCAATTATTATCGCCAAGCTAAAGCATGGCGCAAAACAAAATGTTATAATGAAACTGCTTTTACACCGCGGCTTTAGCCCGGTGACTACGGAATACACAACTGTAAATGGCTTTAGCCTTTAATTTTCGAAAGAATTAACGGCTAAAGCCTATATCGCAAATTATTCAAAACCACCGGGCTAAAGCCACGGTGCAAAACAATAAACTATGCATTTCGCAAACAATCTAAAATTTCTACGTAAACGGCGCAACAAGTCGCAAATGGATCTGGCAACAGAGCTGGGATTAACACGCACTACCCTTTCCGGGTACGAGAAAAATGTGCAACCACCTTTTCCGGTGCTTATAAAAATATCAGAGTACTTTAATGTATCGCTCGATGCACTGATAAAATACCGGCTGGAAGTTTTGTCGGAAGAACAACTTTCGCAAATTGAAAAAGGATTTGATGTGGATGTTACCGGCCGGAAGCTTCGGCTACTGACAATCTCTATAGATAAAGAAGGCAAAGAAAACATTGAAATGGTTCCGGTAAAGGCACAGGCAGGTTATACCAACAGTTACGGCGATTTGGATTTTATTGCGTCGCTACCAAAATTCAAACTTCCGTTTCTGCCGGAAGACAAAACATACCGCACTTTCCAGATTCAGGGCGACTCGATGCTGCCTATAAAAGAAGGCTCGTGGGTAACCTGTTCGTTTACAGAAGACTGGAGCAGCATAAAAGATGGCAAAGCCTGCATTGTTGTGACACAGGATGATGGTGTAGTTTTTAAGCTGGTTTACAAACAATTAAAAGACAAAAAATTCTTACTTGTTTCGTTAAACCGGAATTATTCGCCTTACGAAATTCCGGTTTCGCAGGTGATGGAAATCTGGCAATTTGAAACCGTAAACAGTTTTGAAGTAGAAAACGATTAGGGTTTTAAACTAAAAAGTGTATTTTCAGTCAAAATCAAAATAAACCAAAAATTTTTACCATGAAATCTCAGTTCATTCTATTTTCTCTTCTTTTTCTTTTTGCTGTTTCAACGGGTAAGGCACAAAATCAGGCCGACGATAACTGGATGCAATGGCGCGGCCCGCTGGGCAACGGTGTAGCTGTAAAAGCAAATCCACCGGTTGATTTTAGCGAAACCAAAAACATGAAATGGAAAACCGCAATACCGGGCAGAGGAAACGCCACTCCTATTGTTTACGAGGACAAGATCATAATTTTAACCGCTGTTCCAACCGATTCGTCTGTCGATCCGCAAGTTTCACCTAATGTCGATCACAATTTTAACGTAGTTCTGGTGAACCGAAACGATGGTAGCATCATCTGGGAAAAAACGGTTGCCACTGATCTTCCTCAAGGCAAAATTCATGAATTAAGCAGCTGGGCCTCGAATTCACCCTGTACCGATGGCGAGATGATTTATGCCTACTTCGGATCGTTCGGACTGTACTGCCTTGATTTCGAAGGGAATATTATCTGGAAACGCGATTTCGGAACAATGGAAAAACGCATGAACTTTGGTGATGGTGCATCGCCATACCTTTACAAAGACAGGCTTTTTGTACAATGGGACCACGAAGGTGACTCGTGGATATATTGTGTTGATAAAAAAAACGGGAACGACATTTGGAAAATGGAACGCGACGAACCCACCAGCTGGTCGACACCTTTTGTTGTGGAGGCCAACGGAAAAACTCAGGTAATAACCAGTGCAACAACAGCAATTCGGAGCTACGATTATGAGAACGGAAACGTTTTATGGTCGTCAACCGGAATGACCGGCAATGTAATACCGGTACCAATGGTTGAAAATTACATGTTGTATGTAACGAGTGGCTTTAGAGGAGCAGCTCTGCAGGCAATAGATTTAACAAAAGCCAGTGGCGATATCACCGGAACTGACGCAATAATATGGGAATATAACCAGGATACACCCTATACGCCATGTGCGCTGCTAATGGATGGAAAACTTTACTTTTTGCGTGCAAACAATGGAGTTATGACCTGTCTTGATGCGAAAGACGGAAGTGTTCTTTACTCCAAAGAAAGACTGGAAGGAATAAGCACAATTTTTTCATCTCCTTCGGGGGCCGACGGTAAAATTTACATTGCCGCGAAAGGAATCTGTTTAGTTATTAAAGCCGGTGAGGATTTTGAAATCCTGGCCTCAAACGAACTTGATGACGACTTCCATGCATCGCCGGTATTTGTTGATAACCAACTTATTTTAAGAGGATTTGAAAGCTTGTATTGTTTTGAGGAATAATTAGATAGGCCATACCATAAAAAAATGGCGGAAACTTATCAATTCAAGTTCCCGCCATTTTTGTTTGATATTGCAAAAAGTAAAAGAACAACCGGTGAAACCTTATGATTAACAACATGGTAAACCGAAAATCAGCGGCATAAAAAAAAGCCTGCTTTCGTATTTCAACAAAAACAGGCTTCTGCGTTATAACCTTACTCTCTAAAACAATTATGAAACTTTAATTTCAACGGGCTCTTTTTCAAGCGCTTCTTCTTTTTTCGGAAGTTCAATGTTTAAAATTCCATTTTCAAATTTTGCGCTAATCTTTTCAGCATCAACCGATTTTGGCAAGCGATATTTCTTTTCGAAATTTTTTGCACCAAACTCGCGGTGTGCATATTTATAAACCTCGTTGTTTTCTTTTTCTTCTTTTTCAACCTTAACAGTCAATACATTTTTGTGAACATTCAACTGAAGATCTTCTTTTACGAAACCTGGTAACAACACTTCGATCTTAAATTCTTTTTCTGTTTCAAAAATGTTGGTTGCAGGCGATGTACCACATTTATTCACATAGTTTTCGTGGTAATCGTTTCTCAGGAAATTGTTGAATAATTCATCAACTAAAGTTCTGTTTACGTTGTAACGTGGATTTTCAAATCTTACTAAATTCATGACTTTTCCTCCTAATATTTTAAATTCTTGTTTAAAATTTTGTTTTCAAATTACTGCATGCCATAAATCAATTCCTGTTCCAACAAACTTTTCCTACCTATCTTGTCATTTTCGATCTCTGAAACAATGCCATAGTGGCCGATTTTGTGATTCAATAATGCAAATATGGCAGAATGTGTAGTTTTATGGATATATAATCAACAGCAATCAAAGCTGAAAATATTATTAACCTGAGTTCAATTCTAAAATAAGTCACAGCTTTAGCTATTTTTAGTCAGAAACTTCCACCGGTTTTCGAAGTACTATAGTGATAATTCAAGAGAATTGGTGGAAGTTTATGGCTAAAAGAGCAAAGCCTGTAAGGAAAGTCCTTCTTACGCCATCTATACATTTTATTTTTTTTGAAATAACCCGTTATTCCTGCAAAAATTAAAATACAAACCTGACGCAATTATGACTTTCTGTGAGAATATTTTAGAATTGAATTCAGGTTATTACCTTTGCGCAAAATTTTTCCAGAAATGAGGATTGATATTATAACAGTTTTGCCGGAAATTATTGAAAGTCCGTTTAGTCATTCAATCATTAAGCGGGCACAGGATAAAGGGCTGGCAGAAATACATATTCATAATTTACGCGATTATTCGGAAGACAAACACAGACGAGTTGACGACTATTCGTTTGGCAAGGGCGCAGGTATGGTAATGGCCATTCAACCTATTGAAAAAGCGATTGAGACATTAAAAGCCGAACGCGATTATGATGAGATAATTTTCACAACACCTGATGGAGGAGTTTTTGATCAACAGGAGGCCAATAAACTCTCGCTAAAGCAAAATTTAATCATTCTTTGCGGACATTATAAAGGTATCGACCAACGAATTCGGGACACTTACATCACTAAAGAAATATCGGTTGGAGACTTTGTGCTAACCGGTGGCGAACTTGCCGCAGCAATAATTACTGATGCTGTTGTTCGCCTTTTGCCAGGAGTACTTTCCGACGAAACATCCGCGCTCACCGACTCATTCCAGGACCACCTGCTAAGTCCACCGGTTTATACACGTCCGGCTGAATACAAAGGGATGAAAGTACCGGAGGTTTTGCTTAGTGGAAACGACAAACTGGTTGACGATTGGAAACACGATCAGGCCATTGAGCGTACTAAAAAGTTACGCCCCGACCTTTACAAAAAGTATCTTGGAGAAGAATAAGCAATGAGCGATACAACAACCAACACAATGGAATTAATTAAGATACCCTCGAAACAAACAACCGCTAAAACAATACTAATAATTGGTGTTTTTCATGGCGAAGAACCTCAGGGCGAATATGTAATCAACAGATATCTCGAGAACGCTAACTTTGAAAATATCAATAACCACTTAAATTTTATTCCCTGTCTGAATCCATGGGGCAAAGAACGAGGTGTGCGCGGAAACCATAATGGTGTGGATTTAAACCGAAACTACCCGACAAAAAATTGGATCGAAACCGATAAAGATGAGAACTATTCAGGAAAACAACCAGCTTCGGAAATCGCAACTCAGCAAATGATCGATTTACTTGAAAAGTTAAAACCAGAGATAATTCTTACACTTCATGCCCCATTAAAATGTGTAAACTATGATGGCCCGGCAAAAGAACTGGCGGCGAAAATTTCGGAATTTTGTGACTATCCTGTAATTGCAGACTTGGGATACCCTACTCCCGGATCGTTTGGAACTTACTGCGGAATTGAACGCAACATTCCAACCATCACGCTGGAATACGACGATGAAGAAGATTACGAAAGTATTTACAACAAAACAGAAAAGATTTTTGACTGGTTGGCCGTTTATTAGTTTACAGTCTCAGCAATCAGTTTTCAGGCTCTCTCTTCAAGCTTCGCTCTTCAATCTCTAGGCTTCTCAAAACCTTCTGCAAATACCGCGATAAGCACAATACTCGCACTTTTTATCGTGCTCGGTTTGTGCAAACTCATTGTCTACTGAAAAGATTTCAGCAACTAAACCCGACAACTCTGCTTCAAATTCTTCAGCTACTTCGTCAAAGAAAAAGTCTTTGTAATTCATTTGTACTGCCGCCGTAAAATTCTCGGCAAATAAACTGCGTAACGGATAAATAGCCGCCTGTATTTCCGTGGCATTGATTTCTGTTGATAATCCCCATGAATAAACCAAAGCCTGCAGAATTTCCTTTTTTGGATCTTTCGCATCACGTACAAATAGATCTTCAACTTTCGAAAACCGTGTGGTTTTTACATTTCCGGTTTTATAGTCGAGCACCCGGGTTACGCCATCAGCACGGTCAACCCGGTCAATCATACCACCAACACATATTTTATTATCGCCGGCTTGTATCCAACGTTTGTAGCGCTGTTCCAGACTAACAACGGTAAATGGCGCCATTTCCTTATCAATTTTTAGAAGTTGGCGCAAATAAGTTATGGCATTCTCAAATATCAGCAAGGTTTTACCTTCCAGCTTTATTTCGCCTTTTAGCGGAAGTTTCTTTTTCAAATAGTGAATGGCAATCTGTTTGGTCACTTCATTCTCCAGCCACACACGGTCTTTTTGAATTTTCTCGATATTACTTTTCTCAACGACTCTGCCCACATACGGTTTATACAACTCCTCCAGCGTATCGTGAAAAATATTTCCAAAAACAACGCCATCAATTTCCTCTTTTACCTCCTCCGGCTCCGGCAAACGAACCACATACTGATAATAAAATTTCAACTTACAATTCAGATAGGTATTAATTGCACTTGGTGAAAGCGGATGATCCTCCGAATTATTAGCCAGCAACTTCGCCACTGTTTCTTTCGAACTTTTTATGCGAATCTCCTCTACAGGATCATTGGAAAACGAAAAATCGAGGTTCAACATAGCCGGTTTATGCACCGAATCGTATTGCAACTGGTAACCATAGCGACTGAGTTCTCCTGTTCCGATTCCTTCTTTCACAACACTGTAGGTAGCCGTAATATTTTTTGCCCGCTGGACAAGACGATAAAAATAATAGGCATACATGGCATCCTGTTCATCGATACCCGGTAATCCAAATCCCAAACGAATATTAAACGGAATAAACGACGGTGCTGTGAATTTTCGTGGCCATTTATTTTCGTTCAACCCAAGAATGATCAGATTTTCAAAATCCAGACAACGGGTTTCCAAAATTCCCATTACCTGCATACCACTTAACGGTTCACCTTCAAAAGCTACAGAAACCTGCCCGAGATACTGTGAAAACAATCGGAAATAAACCGCTTCACTAATTTCGCGCTGCTGCTCACTAAATACATCATCAACAACAGCTTTTAGCTTTTCAATGGCCTGATAAATAGAATAGATAAGCTCCAGCAACATAGCATTATCAATCTCACTATCTTTTAAATGACCATAAAATGCGGCAAGTACATTTAAGAAGTACGAACTGTAATCCGCCGTTTTTTCCGGCAGCGTAAATATTTGTTGGTGTAATGGCGAGAACTCAATTTCGGCCAAAGGAACGGTTATGCGGTTGTTGTTTTTTAACTTATTAATATACGCTTTGCAAGCCTCGGTTTCCGTTTCACCCAACAACTGATGATTTAAAACATCAGTTACATGTCGGTAATAGGCCACAAAATTATCGCCTTCTTTTCGTTTGTTTTTCAGCAGCGTTACCAGCAGCATTAAAAAGCCGTAAACCACCGAATTTCGAACCGAATACCCCATAGTAACATTTACCTTATCGATATTCGCCGGCACGGAACCCAGCGCCGAAAACAGCAGACTTTCATCGGCAAGCACAATCGCGGTATTGTCAAACTCTTTTTTGTACGACTTTTTTGTTTCATCCAGAAAATTAGGAATCTGTTGTGCCTGCCCGTAAACCGACGAAACAGCAACCATTTTCATGTTTTTCCGATGATTAAAACATGTTACGTCTAATTTAAAATCGTCAGGCTGTGGGAATTCCAGCAGATTTGTTCGCAAGAAATAGCCAGCTTCATTTTGCTGATCGTTGAGATACGAATCATCGTAATCCCATAAAAACTCAGCCTTTCCCAAACTTTGCAGATGTTTAAAGAATCTCTTTTCGCAGGCGTTCAGCGCATTCAATCCTATGAAATAATATTTTTTGTAAGGAAAACTCTTTTTTTCATCATCCAAATTCTCTGCCACTTCCCTGTCCTGCATTCCGGGGTAAGCCAGTTGTTTTTCGGCCAGTCGCTGTTTAAAATCCTGATAAACCGGATACAGCTTATCCCAAATCGATATATATTTTTCTTTGAACCCTTTTTTGTCCGCAACAGCCATACTTCCCCAAAACTGCTCCAGCGCTTTCTTCTGCTCGTCGGTGAGGTAATCAAAAACCGATTCGATTTCTTTCAGATCAGAAACATTCGTGAACAGATCTTTGGCATTTACCAGGTAACGATCGATATCATTAAAATCTGCCAGCAGAATTTCTCCCCAAAAGTAGAATTCATCAAAGGTTTCAGTGGTTTTAGTATGCTTCAGAAATACATCATAAAGCAAAGAAATCAGCTGTAACTTTTCGCCTTTTTGCATGGACGAATACGATGCCATCAATTCATTTATCGTGGTCGTATTGGGACCAATCGCCGCACCATCAACAGTTTTCTGCAAATAATGAGTAAAAAAAACACCGGCTCTTCGGTTAGGAAAAACCACACACAGATCTTTTAACTCGTTTTGATGTTTTTGATAAATAAATTTAGCGCATTGCGAGAGAAATCGTTCCATACTTCAGTTCATCATTCAGGGCTTAAAGTTCATAGTTTAGCCTGAATAAACAAGAAATTGATGCAATAAAATTTTCTTAAATTAGAGCATTCGTAATAAACCTATTGTATAAATCATTCTTACATAACATGAAAAAAATTACACTGTCACTTTTCTCGATCGTTTTAATCATTCAGGTATTTGCACAAGATCGCATAACAGGTCTCAACTTTGCCACCCGCAGCGAGGTAATTGCGCAAAACGGAATGGCGTGCACCAGCCAGCCTCTGGCCACACAGGCGGCGCTTGACATACTAAAAGCCGGTGGAAATGCCATTGACGCAGCCATTGCTGCCAATGCTGTTTTAGGCTTAGTTGAACCAACCGGAAATGGTATGGGCGGCGACTTGTTTGCTATTGTTTGGGATGCCAAGACAAAAAAATTATATGGTTTAAATGCCAGCGGCCGTTCGCCTTATGAATTAACGCTTGAATATTTTAAGGAAAATGGCTACGAAAAAATTCCATCACATGGACCGCTGCCCGTATCAGTCCCAGGATGTGTTGACGGCTGGTTTGAACTCCATAATAAATTTGGAAGTCTGCCAATAAAAGAAATCCTGAATCCCGCCATTTCTTATGCCGAAAACGGATTTCCGTTAACCGAACTTATTGCGTATTACTGGGGACGCAGTGCCTTTTTAAGTCAATATCCGGGTTTTGAAGAGATTTTTATGCCCAATGGAAAAGCGCCTAAAAAAGGCGAAGTATTCAAAAATCCATACCTGGCAAACACTTTTAAACTGATTGCAGAACAGGGCCGAGATGTATTTTACAAAGGAAAAATAGCAGAGAAAATTGTAGAATATGTGCGCGAGCAAGGTGGCTTTTTAAGCATGAAAGACTTTGAAGACCATCATTCGGAATGGGTAGAACCCATTTCTACCAACTACCGTGGTTACGATGTTTGGGAGCTTCCTCCAAACGGACAAGGGACAGCGGTATTACAGATGTTAAACATCCTGGAGAATTATGATATTGCCAGCATGGGATTTGGCTCTCCTGAATACATGCACCATTTTATTGAAGCCAAAAAGCTGGCCTACGAAGACCGAGCAAAATATTATTCCGACATGGATTTTAATGATCTTCCCATCGAAGAACTTATTTCAAAAGAATACGGCAAAGAAAGAGCGGCACTGATCAATGAAAACCGTGCAGCACGCTCCTATCCTGCCGGCGAATTGGAACAGGGCAACACCATTTATTTGACAACCGCCGACAAAGACGGTAACATGGTTTCGCTAATACAAAGTAATTACCGTGGAATGGGATCGGGAATGACTCCGGGGAAACTGGGATTTATCCTGCAAGACCGTGGCGAATTATTTGCCCTTGAGGAAGGCCATATGAATGTTTACGAACCACACAAACGACCGTTCCACACCATTATCCCGGCCTTTATTACCAAGGATGGCGAACCTTATATTAGTTTTGGATTAATGGGCGGTGCCATGCAACCACAAGGGCATGTACAAATCGTCTGCAACCTGATCGATTTTGGCATGAACCTGCAGGAAGCCGGTGATGCTCCGCGTATCAGCCACGACGGATCGAGCCAGCCAACAGG
Source organism: Draconibacterium sp. (assembly GCF_041583095.1). Taxonomy (NCBI): domain Bacteria; kingdom Pseudomonadati; phylum Bacteroidota; class Bacteroidia; order Marinilabiliales; family Prolixibacteraceae; genus Draconibacterium; species Draconibacterium sp. The sequence continues at coordinate 2,098 of NZ_JBFHGM010000101.1, read as the reverse complement.
TGAGAAAATGAATGATGGCGGACGCGTTTCATTGGAAAGTGGCTTTGAATACCAAACCATACGCGAATTAATGAACAAAGGACACCGCATTGGTTTTGCACTTGGACCCTACGGCGGCTACCAGGCGATTATGTGGGACAAAGAAAATAAAGTGTATTATGGAGCATCTGAATCGAGAAAAGACGGGCAGGCGGCCGGCTATTAAAACAGCACAACACAGAGAAGAAGATTGTAGTCTGAAAAACACTACTTCAACAACTTCATAAGAAGCTAATTAGTGAACTTACTGATTAACTCTTTATGTTTTATGGAAAATATGTATTACATATTTAATTTTCATATAAATTATTTATGAAATTAAAATTCATCACATTAATATTCCTCTAACATTCGTTTTACATTTAACTAACATAGTAACCGAATACCTCTATAACCCTTTATTAGCAGTATGTTTCTGATTTGTAGGGAAAAATAAAAATACCTGAACATTCAAAATTAAAGCCTCACTACTTTAAACGTTCTGTATTTTATCATATTGATTATTCAATTGAAAATAGTATTTTTATTAACACTTATAATATATAATACAATATGATGTCATTTCTCGATATATTTCACAATATTGCACCATATTACCAATATTTCAATCACAGAGTTTAAATTTTAGAGCAATCTAAAACCAAATGCTATCAAAACAACAAAACAATAATCAATTAGTTATAAACCAAGTTCTAAAAAAATCGACAAAGACAAACAGAAATACACTTATTTAAAGAGTTAATCAATTTACTTTTTATAACACAAATAATTCTCTATGAAAAGATTCTTATTCACAATCTTCTTGATGAGCGCGGTTACACTATTTGCAACGGCGCAGAAACGCACCATTAGTGGTGTCGTACGAGAACAATCTACCAATGATTTACTCCCCGGAGTAACAGTACTGGAAAAAGGGACTTCAAATGGAACTGTGACAGATGTTGACGGTGAATTTACCCTTTCTGTAGAACAGGGGGCAACACTTGTTGTTTCTTACATCGGACTTGAATCGAAAGAGGTTCTTGTGGGCACCTCTTCTACTCTTGAAGTTTTCCTTGCTCCATCTACTGAACAAGTTGATGAAGTAGTGGTAACTGCAATGGGTATCCGCAAAGAAACCAAAGCCCTTGGTTATGCCGTTCAGGCAATTGCAGGCGACGAGCTTGTAAAAGTTAAGCAGCCTAACCTGGTAAACTCCTTAAATGGTAAAATTGCCGGTGTTAACGTTACCAACTCAGGTGGTGGCGCAGGTACATCATCACAAATTATTATTCGTGGTAGCACCTCGCTCTCGGGTGACAACCAACCACTGTTTATTGTCGACGGTATTCCAATCGACAACAGTACTGTAAGTGCTGATTACGGTGCTGGCTTGAGTGCAACTTCAACCTACAGCGGTAACCGTGGTATGGATATCAACTCAGATGATATTGAGTCGATTTCGGTACTTAAAGGCCCCGCTGCTGCTGCGTTATACGGTTTGAAAGCAGCTGCCGGAGCCATTGTAATTACCACTAAAAAAGGTGAAGCCGGAGCAATGCAGGTAAATGTTAGCTCGAAATTTAAAGTTGACACGTACAACAAATTACCTGAGCAACAAGCCATGTATGGCCAAGGTAGCGACGGTGCTTTTGACGATGGAACAACATCATCGTGGGGAGCCCCGCTTACCGGAACTGTTTACAACAACCTGGAAGATTTCTTTGAACCAGCATTTTCTTACGATGTAACCGGAAGCATTTCGGGTGGAACAGAAAACGGAAGCTATTTTATGTCGGTTCACCGCCTGGACCAGAACGGCATTGTACCAACAACGGAATATGCAACCAACTCTGTTCGTTTTAACGGCGAGCATAAAAAAGGTTGGTTTACCATCGGTATGAATACCAATTATATTTATTCGCAAACCACCAAAACGCTTACCGGGTCGGGTTTATACGGATCGGGAGGAACAGGTGCAATGCTTAGTTTGCTGAGATGGCCACGATCGAACGATATGAGCCATTGGATTGAAGGTGGGCAACGAGTTCCGCTTCTGCCAAATGTTGATCCGGAAGAA
>NZ_JBFHGM010000100.1:0-16130 GCF_041583095.1 Draconibacterium sp. | reverse complement strand
CTGAACAATGGGCTGAACTGATTGCCGGAAGCGGAGCCAGATATGCTGTGCTTACCACAAAACACCATGATGGCGTGGCACTTTGGGATACCAAATGCAACGATTTAAATGTGGTGGACAAAACGCCTGCGCGAAGGGATTTGGTGGCGCCTTTTGTAAAAGAGCTTCGTAAAAACGATTTAAAAGTTGGTTTGTACTACTCGTTGCTCGACTGGTCGCATCCTGATTATCCGAATAAAACCCGCAAAATAAAACGTTACGAAAATGACTCGCTTCGCTGGGCAAATTTTGTCGATTTTAACTTTTGCCAGTTGGAAGAGTTGTCGAAACAATTTAAACCCGATTTGTATTGGTTTGATGGCGACTGGGAGCAATCGGCAGAAAGATGGAAAGCAAAAGAATTGAGCGAGTCGCTAAGGAAATGGAATAAAGACGTGATTCTAAACAGCCGCATTCAGGGCTATGGCGATTATGCCACACCCGAGCAGGGATTGCCGGTAACACGCCCCGATGCACCGTATTGGGAGTTGTGTATGACCATGAACGATAGTTGGGGATATCAGCACAACGACCACAATTATAAAACGCCGAACCAGGTAATTCGCATTCTTGTGGATTGTATCAACAAAGGAGGAAATTTACTGTTGGATATTGGCCCGAAAGCAGATGGCTCAATTCCTGAAGAACAGGTTGAGATTTTAAAAGAACTGGGCCGCTGGACCAACAAACATGCTGAAGCCATTTACGAAACGCAGGCCGGAATTCCATACGAACATTATTACGGACCTACCGCGCTGAACAAAACCGGGGATATTCTTTATTTATTTGTGCCACACAAACCAAATGGTTCGCTGGTGCTGAAGGGAATTAAAAATAAGATTAACCGGATGTGGGTGGTCGGCAACGGTACCAAGTTAAACTGGGATGTGAAAATGAAACAATACTGGAGCGCTGTTCCGGGAATTGTATACATTGATGTACCCGAAAAAGTGCTTGATGAGCAGGTTACAGTAATTGCAATTCTTCTCGACGGAAAAGTTGATCTTTACCGCGAGCAGGGACAAGTGATTGAGAGTAACTAAAACGCTTAACTAATTGTAAGTATATTGCCGTTTTTCTGCACGCTGTATGTTTTTAAACTTGCAGTTGCCGGTCCGTTAACTACAGCTCCGCCGGTTGTAAAACGCGATGAATGACATGGGCAGACAACATCACCATCAGCATGAACATAGGCCACTGTACATCCCTGGTGCGTACATATTTTTGAAAGAGCCAGGTAGGTACTTTCGCTTGTTCTGAAGATCATAATGTTTCCTGCATATACAAAACCGCCAACGGTTCCCAGATCCGCGTAAGTTGAACTGCTTAGATCAATGGTTACGTCATTACCGGGTACATTCGGATCTTCTGGTACGTAATCGTCATCGCTACTAGAGCAGGCACTAAAAATTGCAGGTGCAGTTAATAGAACGCTGCCACCGTAAGCAAACTTTTTGATGAATTCTTTTCTTTCCATAATTGTTTTATCGGTTGTTTGAAAGTATAAACACCAAAATGTATTTTATTGTTCGGTTTTAGTAAAAAAATGGCTTTTATTCTAACTCACATACTTTTTCAAGCTCACCGGTGTGCAAATACCACAAAAAACCACTTACTTTTGAGAAACCGGTGTTTTGTAAAACTCTGGCATATTCTCTCACCTGGTACAGGTACTTCTCTTGTCGTTCACCGGTTTTGTAATCAACAACAATCGCTTCGTCGCCCGAGAACATTATTCGGTCGGGGCGCAACAGTTTATCCGAAGTCAGCAGGTCGCGTTCGTTCAGCACTTCGTAACTGCCGTCAAACCACTTTTTAACTTCCGGTAGCAGCAGGTTGTTTTGTATGCTTGTTTGAATTTCATCAAACTCTTCTTTCGTCACTTTACCATCGTGCAGCGCCTGTAAACAAGCAGCATTGGCATCGTCGGCCAAAACAATTTCAGATAAAATATCGTGAATGATTTTCCCAGTGTTTTTTACTGAATGTTGCTGTTCGTTCTCAATTAAAAAATCTTCGCCATTCAATCGCAAACTAATTTTATCCGAAATGTCGTTAAAGTTGTATTTTTTGATTAGAATGGCTTTCTGCTCGTCATCCTCCTGCGGCTGTTTAGCAATTCTTCCAAATTCAAAACGATCTTGTTCTTCGTTAAAACAATCGGCAAATTCATCCTGCTTACTTTGGTTCGCCAGCGCTTTGTGCAATAAATAATGAATTGGTTTGCCCGAGCCTGAATTATTTTTGCTCTCTTTTGGCATGGGGCAATTGGCGATCAGCACCGATGCGGCACGCGTAAAGGCCACATAAACCAAATTAAGCGTGTCGATGTAGTAATTCATTTTTTCCTCGAAATACATGGGCGCAAATTCCGATGTTTCCATGTGTTTACCGGCCTGGATCGGTAGTAACGGAAATTTGTTAAACGGTTCTGATTGTGGTTTGCACCAAAGCAAAGGTGCCGTTGTACCACTCCAGCTGGTTTTCCAGTCGAGGTAGGGGAGCAGAACTGCTTTAAACTCCAGCCCTTTTGATTTGTGAACGGTCATCAATCGAATCGAACTTACCTCTTCGTTTACATTTACCGATGTGTTGCTGCCTTTTTCGTTCCACCAGTACAAGAGGTTCGACAAATCGTTTGATAAGGATATTTTTAATTCGCCCGCTTTATCTATCAGTGTTTGCAGAAATGGCAATTCCGATTCAAAATTGAACAAGCCAAAAAGCGAACAAATATGTGTGATGGTTTCATCCAGCGAGGTAAGCATTACTTTTCGTTTTACCTGTTCGAGTTTACCGGCTAATTCCGCACTGAATTCTTCGTCAAAACCGGGTTGAAGGTGCCAGTCGCTGTAATCGTTAAAATCAAGCAAACTTTGCCCATTGTTTGAATGAACCGGAATACCCATGGTTTTTAAACCGGGTTTTAGCCAGCTTTGCCACAAGTGTAACAAGGTAGCCTGTGTGATTTTATTTTCCGGATCGATCAACAGCTCAATGGTACTTATCACAACCAAAACGGCTTTTGAGGCATGTAAAAACAACGATTCGTTTGATAGTACCGAAAGGTTATACTTTTTATTCTCGTCGAGTTTTGCAGCCGCTAAAAAGGCTTCGATAATGGGGCCGCCTTCTTTGTTTTTACGGATTAAAATGGCAATGTCTTTGGCTTTAATTCCCTGATCCTGCAGGTATTTTACCTGCTCAACCAGTTGTTCTGTAGCTGTTTCTTCAAAGTCATCTTCCGGAAGGAAATTGATCTGTGTGAAACCTGTGGCTTCATCATTTGATTTTCCGGCTTCCTGTTGGTACGACGAATAAATATGATCGAACTTTTGAATATAAGCCTCCCGGTTTTCAAGCGAACCGATCAGGTAATCTTCAAAAGCTGTTTTTAGTTCTCCAAAAATGGCGTTGTTAAAAGCGATGATGTTTTTATCGCTTCGCCAGTTTTTTTCAAGGGTGAAATCCTGTTTTTGTTGCGGCGAAAACTGGGCATCCAATTGCTCGGCCAAAATACTCCAGTCGCTGTTACGCCAGCGGTAAATCGATTGTTTTACGTCGCCCACAATAAGGTTGGCATTTCCTTCGGCCAGCGAGTTTTCAAGCAGCGGCCTAAAGTTCTGCCACTGCAGGCCCGAGGTGTCCTGAAACTCATCGAGCATAAAATATTTATAGTAGTTACCAATTTTTTCGTACACAAAAGGCGAATCGCTCTGACCGATAATTTTGCTCAGCAACAGGTTGGAGTCGGAAAGTTGCAAGGCTCCTTTTTCCTGCTGAATTTGTTTTATTTCCTCCTTCAGGTCGCTAAGAATTCCCAACATTCTCAACTGTCGGAGCGCAGCCTGGGCAGTGTTGTACCTTATGTTATTCGACGTGTAAAACTCAACAAGGGAAATTAATCCCGGTTGCAGTTTTGTATCAACCAGGTTGTGGATTTCAGCCGCTTGTTTGTGTTTTGCCGAGTACCATTTTTCAGCGTCTTCGCAAGCTGTAAGAACACGCGATCCGGGTTCTTTTATTTCGCCGTTGGCAAGCGATTGAATGTAGCCGGCAACTCCCGATTTTTTATACGAGAAATCATCCACCGAAAATCCGTTGCTAAAAATGTCGTTAAATAATGTTTGTGCTTTGTCTTTTATTCCCTTTTCAAATTGACGGATGATCTGGCGCAGTTCTTTGCCAAAATCATTCAGGTTTTCGCGGTTATAAACCGATTCTCCTTCATCAGGGAAAAACACCTGGAACGATTCTTTAAAAAGCTCTTTGCCCAGGTTTTGTATATCGTCGTCGATGCGCTGGCTACGGTTGGCTTCAATCTTTTCTTTACTGTAGTCACGCAACCATTTTAACAGGTCTTTATCGTCATTTATTCGGGCCAGCAAACGGTCTGATGCTTCCTGTAAAAGCAGGTCGTTGTCGAGTTCCACCGTAAAATTTGGCGAGATTCCCAGCTCGCGGTTAAAGGATTTGATTACTTTCTGCGTAAACGAATCGATTGTATTTATTGAAAAACGATTGTAGTCGTGCAGAATATTTTTGAGTACTTCTTTAGCCCTTTGGCGGATAAATTGTTCGGTGTAATTATTACCTTTTTGTAGTGGTTCGATGTAGGGAGAATCTTTCTCAATGGCCAGTAAATGCAGTTGCTCAAGGATCCTGCTTTTCATTTCGCTGGTGGCCTTGTTGGTAAAAGTTACTGCCAGAATGTGTTTGTAGTTGTACGGATTGCTCAGGATAATTTTCAGGTATTCAACAACCAGTTGAAAGGTTTTTCCCGATCCGGCAGAAGCTTTGTAAACTGTAAGCATGAATGTGATCTGAGTTTAAAGTTCAGTTTTTAAAGATAAGATTTTGAGAGAATGAAGCAAGACTAAAATCCCGGTGGTCCTATTCTGTTTTGCTGAATGCTGATACTGGTTTCGATTTTGAATTTCTTTGAAACCTTGTATTGCATAAACATGGTTGAACCGTAGGCATCAAAATGGTTCATATTCTGATTGGGAAACGGCGCCGTATTAATAAAGTTAGCCCCGTAACTGTATCCGCCAATCACAAATTTGTCGCCCAATTCGAACGCTGCAGAACTTAGCATTTCTGCATTGTAGTAGTAGGGTGAAACAATATCAGTTCCATGAAATGATAAACCTGTGTAATTGAGTTGAGGGAATGCAGCCAACGCTAAAGTATAGCGACTTTGGTAAAACCGGTTCATATCAAAAGCCGGAAGCTGCAAATCATCCATCAGGTAACTGCCATCCATGCCTCCGTTTATCAGGTTGTAATATTCAATCTGGCGATGCAGCAGGACTTCGCTCGAATCAACTTCGCCAAAATCCATTTGCAAACCTTGCTGGGCAACAGCCTGCAGGGCAAAGAACAATAGAAATCCAATTAAAACTGATCGCATAGCTTTCATAATATAGTGCTATACAAAAGTACCATTTATTACGAGGGGATTCAAAAATGTGGGCTTAAAAACTGTTAACGCATTAACAGTTCGTGGCGCTGTTTTATCTCGCTGTAAAGTCCGTCGCTGATTTTGTACAATGGTAAACGAAGGATATTTTCAATGGTGCCCTGAATATTCATAAGCGCTTTAATTCCTCCCGGATTACCTTCGCGGAACAGCAGCTGGAACATCTCGATCAATTCGAAATGAATTTTTCTTGCTCCATCAAAGTCATTGTCAAGCGCCAGATGCATAATTTTGCTGATTTTCTCGGGATAAGCGTTTGCTGCCACCGAAATTACTCCTTGTCCGCCAATGGCAGCAATGGTAATGGCAAGCAGGTCGTCGCCTGAAATAACCGTAAAATCATCGGGGGTATATTTCCCTATTTTTGTCATTTGCGAGTGCTCGCCCGACGCTTCTTTGATGGCCACAATTTTATCCGATGCCTCAGCCAAACGTCCAACAGTGGTTGCTTCAAGATTTATACCTGTACGCGACGGTACATTGTAAAGAATAACCGGAACCGGACTGGCTTTGGCAATTTCAAGATAATGGCGGTACATTCCTTCCTGCGAAGGTTTGTTGTAGTAGGGTGTAACAACTAAAATTCCGTCGATGCCTTCAAAATTAAAGTTATCAATCTGGTTGCACATGGTGCGGGTGTCGTTTCCGCCCATTCCAACAACAACCGGCAAACCATTGGCTTTTTCTTTTACCAGTTCAACCACCTGTGCTTTTTCATCAGCGCTTAGTGCGGCTGTTTCGGCTGTGGTGCCAAGAGCTACCAAATAGTCCATGCCACCTTTTACCTGGTTATCAATTATCGTTTCAAGTGCTTTATAATCAACCTGATCGTTTGTTGTAAACGGAGTAATTAGCGCTACCCCTGCGCCTTTGAAATATCGACTCATGAATCTGTTCTGTTGTTTAATTGCGCAAGATAGAAAATTTGTTGTTCGGCCAGAAACATTGCATCCTTATTTTGGTCAATCTTAATATTCAGATCGAAGTAGGAATCATCGGCTTCAGAACTGCCAATTTTGAATTTAGCATGTGATAACGCTGTTATATAATCGGCAGCATAGTTTTTTTCGGCAGCCAAACACAGCAGAAGATCGAGTTCCATTTCGATAAAGTCGCCTACTTTTTCGGGTTTCGGAATTCCCCACCAGTTGAGGTCGTTTACGGTTAAGGAATTGGCTTCGGCAGCCGGATTTGAATCGCTGTCGAAGATGCAGTAATCGCGAAAAATAGCACCATGCCGGTTAAAATAATCGCGGAGGTATTGCACCGCCGGTTTTTCCGATGGTTGCCAAATCACACCCACTTTCGAATGTAAAGCAAGATTAGGAATTACCGGTGTGCGTTTCTGCGCAGCCACCAGCTTCCGGAGTTTTCGATAGGCATATTTTTCTTTCAATCCCATAATGCAGTGTCTTATTTTCTATTCTTCTTTTTTGGATTACAGGTTTTGCAAAAGTCACCCAGTTTATCCAGCTCTTCCAGCGACCATTTCATCCACTTATTAATTTCCGAATCAAGCGTACCGTTGAAAGTATCGCTTTCCACTTGCGAAAGCAGTTTTGCATGCTCGGCATACGCCTGTTCATGCAGTTCCGAGGGGCCTTTTGTTAGCATCGTTTTGCGTTCTTCGAAAAACTTTTTGCGGATATTTCGCGCCTGAATTTCGTACAAATTAAAGATCAGTTGCTGATAACGTAATAAACGGGCTGTTGCTTCCTCCGCTCCATCATCAATGTACGAAGCATCTTTTTGAAAGTGGCACGATACATTTTCATTCATGTTACGGTTCATTACCAGGTTCAAACCGCCTGTTTCGTATTCCACAGAAAAACTTCCCGAGGCTGTTCGCATTTGTCCGCTGTTGGGCGCTTCTGCCTGAAAATCGCTTTTTTGAAGTTGATAGTCGGCCGACCACTCGATAATGTTCTGAGCACTGGCAGCGACTGATAAAAGAAGTGTTATTGATAAAAGAAGAATTGTTTTTGTCATATTAAAGGCGGCGTATTTTGCTTTAACTGTAATTTTTTGCGTCATTATTCCCGATAAACTATTTAATCATTTTCAGAAAATCTTCCTCGCTGATCATTGGGATACCCAGCTTTTCAACTTTTTGAAGTTTACTGGGACCTACATTACTTCCGGCGAGCATATAGCTTGTTTTTTTCGAGATGGAACCCACATTTTTCCCTCCGTTTTGCTCAATTAGTTTTTTAAGCTCGTCGCGCGAATGTTGCTCGAAAGTACCCGAAATAACAATGCTCAAACCTTCCAGTTTGTTGGTTTGCCCTTCCAGCTGATCATCGCTGATTGCAAACTGAAGTCCGTATTCCTTCAGGTTTTCGATAAATTGTAAATGTTCTTCGTTCGAAAACCACTCCACAACACTTTCCGCAATGCGGTCGCCAATTTCATCAATTTCTACCAACTGATCCTTTGTTTGCTGCTGAATATTTTCAATGGTGTGCAATTTTTTTACCAGCGTTTTGGCTACTGTTTCTCCAACAAAACGAATTCCCAACGCAAAAAGTACCCGCTCGAACGGAACTTGTTTTGAAGCTTCCAGACCATCAAGAATTCGCTGAGCCGATTTATCCGCCATGCGTTCAAGGTTCAGAAGCTGCTCCTTTTGTAATTGATAGAGTTGGGTAATATTTTTAGCCAGTCCTTCATTGTACAGCAGCTCTATCGTTTCCTGTCCGATGCCGTCAATATCCATGGCTTTGCGGCTCACAAAATGCTCCATTTTGCCTTTTATTTGTGGCGGGCAGGCATCTTCGTTCGGACAATAATGGGCGGCTTCACCTTCTTTTCGTATCAGTTTTGTTCCGCACTCGGGGCACGACTCAATAAACTGAACCGGCTGAAACATCGGATGTCGTTTGGCCGGATCAACACCGGTAATTTTCGGAATGATCTCGCCACCTTTTTCCACAAAAACCGTGTCATCGATGTGCAGATCCAGGTTGCTAATTATATCGGCATTGTGCAGCGACGCCCGTTTTACAATGGTTCCGGCAATAAGAACCGGTTCGAGATTGGCCACCGGCGTAACGGCACCTGTTCGTCCTACCTGGTATGAAACCGATTTTAGAATAGTGGCAACACTTTCCGCTTTAAACTTATAAGCAATGGCCCAGCGTGGCGATTTGGCAGTAAAACCAAGGTTGTTTTGCAGTTTGCGCGAGTTTACTTTTATCACAATTCCATCGGTGGCAACCGGCAGGTTAAAACGTTCGGTATCCCACTTTTCTATGAAGGAGAAAACTTCATCAATGTTTTTGCAAAGTTGAGTATGCTCCGAAATTTTAAATCCCCACTCGCGCGCTTTTTGCAGGCTTTCGTAATGACCGTCTTCCGGTAAATTTTCGCCAAGCACATAATACAGGTAGGCGTCCAGTTTTCGTGAGGCTACAATCGACGAGTTTTTCATTTTTAGTGTCCCGGCAGCAGTGTTTCTTGGATTAGCCAATAAGGGTTCGCCGGCTTTTTCCAGTTCTGCATTCAAATTATTGAAAACATCGAAAGGCATCACAATTTCGCCACGAATCTCAAAACTATCCGGGAAATCATTTCCGCGCAATTTTAACGGTACCGATTGAATGGTGCGCACATTGGCAGTTACGTCGTCGCCTTTTACGCCATCGCCACGGGTTACGGCGCGCACCAGTTCACCATTTTCGTAGGTCAGACTAATTGATGAGCCATCAAATTTTAACTCACAAACATATTCAAAATCATCAGTCCCTATAATTTTCTGAATACGGCTGTCGAAATCTTTTAGCTCTTCCTGCGAGTAAGCATTTGATAACGACAACATATTATACTTATGCGTAACCTGAATAAAATCGGAGCTTAAATCGCTTCCCACACGCTGCGTTGGCGAATTCGGGTCATTAATATTATATTGTTTTTCTAGGCGCTCCAGCTCTTTTAATTTCACGTCAAAATCAATATCGCTTATTGATGGTTGCGCTAAAACGTAGTATTTATAGTTATGTTCGGCCAGTTCGGCCTGCAAATCTTTAATTCGTTGTAAATCCTGTTCGCTGCTCATTCGTGCACAAATTGTAAATGTTTCAAGATGATTTTTCAAAGATAATTTGTTGGACGAAACAAGCATAAAATTTTACATGCCAAATTTCGTTTAATCCCTAAATCCCCTAATGGGACTTGGTCGTACTCCCCTTTAGAGGTTGAGGGTAAAACAATCCAGCGATTAAACAATTTTAGGTAGAAATTCTTTATGTAGTAAAAGGAAATACAATTATGGCATTTACACTCGAGATAGGAAAAAAGGCAATCGGTTTTGATCTTCCGGCAACCGATGGGAACAGCTATTCATTGGAAAGTTTTAAGGACTCGAAATACCTGGTGGTGTTTTTTACCTGCAATCACTGCCCTTATGTGATTAACAGCGATGAAGTTACCCGGAAAACAGCTGAACGCTTCAAACCGCTTGGCGTTGAGTTTGTTGGAATTAACTCGAACAGCAAGAATACTTACGAAGAGGATGATTTCGACCACATGGTGGAACGGATGAAGGAACACCAATTTCCGTGGAAGTATTTGTATGATGAATCGCAGGAAGTGGCATTGGCGTATGGTGCGTTGCGGACACCTCATTTTTATGTGTTTAACGAAAACCGCGAGCTTGTTTATACCGGAAGGGGAGTTGACAGTCCGCGCGACGCCTCAAAAATTACGGTAAACGATTTGGCCAATGTGCTGGAAGAACTAACCAGTGGTAAAAAGATTTCAGTTCCGGTGACCAACCCGATTGGCTGCAATGTAAAATGGGATGGCAAAGAAAAACACTGGATGCCGGCCGATGCCTGCGATTTGGTTTGGTGAGAAGAGTTCCAAGTTACTAGCTGCGAGTTACAAGTTTTCAGTCGTTGATTTCAGTCACAGTTTTTAAACTATTTTACCGCAGAGTTGCACAGAGAAGATATGGAGTTCCACAGAGAGGAAAAAGTCGCAGTCGCAGTTTTCATTCTCAGTTCTCTCTATCTCACTTTCTCACAATCTCCTTGTCTCAGTGCTCAATCTTCTTCAATCTCCATCAATCTAAAAATCAATCTTTCTTAAAAGCTTGTTAATAACTCCCTTTTTCATCCCACATCATTCCTTGTATATTTGCAGCACTTATGATTGTTTGTATTGCAGAGAAACCAAGTGTTGCCAAAGAAATTGCCCAGGTAATTGGGGCAGGTTCGCGAAGAGATGGTTATTACGAAGGAAATGGTTACCAGGTAACCTGGACTTTTGGCCATTTTTGTACCTTGTGGCCGCCCGAGGACTACGATTTCAAATGGAAACGCTGGGATCTGCAAACACTACCGATGTTGCCCAAACGTTTTGAAACCAAGGTGATGACAGGCGACGGCGGGGTAACCAAACAATTTAATACCATTAAAAGCTTATTGGATAAAGCCACGCAGGTGATTAACTGTGGTGATGCCGGCCAGGAAGGGGAACTTATTCAGCGCTGGGTGATGAAAGAGGCTGGTTACAAAGGCGAAGTGAAACGTTTGTGGATTTCATCGCTGACGAACGAAGCCATTAAAACCGGATTTCAGAAGCTGGTGCCGGCCGAAAAATTTGATAACCTGTATTACGCCGGAAGCTCACGGGCTATTGGCGACTGGTTACTTGGAATGAACGCCACACGTTTATACACCCTGAAATACGGTGGTTACAAGCAGGTTTTGTCTATTGGGCGGGTGCAAACGCCAACGCTGGCGATGCTGGTAACGCGCCATTACGAAATCGAGAATTTTAAACCGGAACCCTACTGGGAGTTGCAAACCACCTATCGCGATACGGTTTTTAGCAATACCGAAGGAAAGTTTTTCAAAAAGGAAGACGGTGAAAAACTGCTGAACCAGGTGTTGGGTAAGGACCTGTACATTACCGACGTTGAAAAGAAAGACGGCCAGGAATATGCTCCCAAACTTTTCGACCTCACCAGTTTGCAGGTTCATTGTAACACCCGTTTTGGACTAACGGCAGATGAAACGCTGAAAACCGTGCAACGTTTGTACGAAATGAAAGTGGTGACTTATCCACGTGTTGATACCACTTTTTTGCCCAACGATCAGTACCCAAAAATACCCGGGATTTTAAAAGGCTTAAAAAGTTATAACGAGCTGGCACAGCCCTTGCTGGCAAAGAAAATCCGAAAATCGACCAAAGTTTTTAACGATAAAAAAGTTACCGATCACCACGCTATTATTCCAACCGGCGAAGAGAAATTACTGGGTGGTAACGAGAAAAAAGTTTACGATGCCATAGCACGACGTTTTTTAGCCGCGTTTTACCCCGACTGTAAAGTGGCCAAAACACAGGTGAAGGCAGAAGTTCATACGGTGCAATTTGTAGCTACCGGAAAGCTAATTATGCAACCCGGCTGGCGTGTTGTTTTTCAGGATGAAAACAGCAAAAGTGGTGATGGCGACACTATTCTTCCGGCATTTGAGAAAGGAGAACACGGTCCGCACGAACCGTCGTTTACCGAAAAGGAAACAAAACCGCCGCGTTATTACACTGAAGCATCCTTACTACGAGCCATGGAAACGGCCGGTAAAAATGTGGATGACGATGAGTTGCGCGACCTGATGAAAGCCAACGGTATTGGTCGTCCATCTACGCGTGCAGCAATTATTGAAACGTTGTTCCGGCGCAAATACATCGAGCGGCAGAAGAAGCAGATCCACCCAACCAAAATGGGAATTCAGTTGATTGATACCATCCAGAATGAATTGCTGAAATCGGCCGAACTAACCGGCCAATGGGAGAAGCGACTGCGTGAAATTGAGCAGGGTGAATACAGCGCGTCGAAGTTTATTTACGAGATGAAACGTATGGTGTACGACCTGGTTGTTGAAGTGATGCGCGATCGTAGCTCGGTAAAACTGGCGGCTCCCGAACCGGAAAAGAAGGCAAAAGGCAAAAGACAAAAGGCAAAAGGAGAAGAGGCGGTTAACAGCGGAAACGGTGAAATGACCTGCCCAAAATGCTCGGAAGGAAAAGTGCTGAAAGGCAAAAATGCTTATGGTTGCAACCGTTGGAAAGAAGGTTGTGATTTTAGGCTGCCATTTGTTTTTATGGAGAAAAAACTCACCGACAAACAGGTTGAGCGTTTGCTGAAAAAAGGAGCCACCACAAAACTGAAAGGTTTTAAAATGGGGGATAAAAAAGTAGACGGTATTTTGCAGCTGACCTCGGATTGCAATGTTGAGTTTGTGGATAAATCTTCAGCAGAAAAGAAAGCCGTTGATTCAACGCCCAAATGCCCAAAGTGTGGCGGTACAATACTAAAAGGAAAAACGGCCTACGGTTGCAGCAACTGGAAAGAGGGCTGCGATTTTAAATTCACCTTCGATGCCATTCGCGAAAAAGCTGCCGGACGCAAACTGACAAAAGAACTGGTGCTGGAAATTATTAAGGAAGAAAAATAAATCAATTTAAATTTTTTGATTGTCAGTCTGAGCGAAGTCGAAGACTGTATCCGTTACACTTCGACTTCGCTCAGTGTGACTGTTAATCATGTGAAATAAAGTTGCAAGGTAAAATCAAATTAAATGTCCTCTTCTTTCAGCAGTTGTTCAAAATATGCTATCGTTTTTATCAAGCCTTCCCGAAGTGGTATTGTAGGTTCCCAACCATCCAGTTTCTCTTTAGCCAACGTAATATCGGGTTGACGTTGTGTCGGGTCGTCTTGAGGCAATGGCATGTGAACAATTTTTGATTTTGATCCCGTAAGGTCAATAATTTCACTGGCCAGTTCGAGCATGGTAAATTCCCCCGGATTACCAATGTTTACAGGCCCGATAAAATCATCATCGGTTTTCATCATTCGAATCATTCCCTCAATCAAATCGCTTACATACTGAAAGCTGCGGGTTTGTTGTCCGTCGCCAAAAATGGTGATGTCTTTACCTTTCAGCGCCTGCACTATAAAGTTGGAAACAACACGTCCATCGTCCGGTTCCATTTTGGGGCCATAGGTATTAAAAATGCGAATGATTTTTATCAAAACATCGTTCTGCACATGGTAATTCACAAACAACGATTCGGCACAACGTTTCCCTTCATCGTAACACGAGCGCACTCCAATGGGATTAACGTGTCCCCAATATTCTTCGTTTTGAGGATGAACATCGGGAACGCCATAAACTTCGCTGGTTGATGCCTGTAGGATTTTGGCTTTTATACGTTTGGCCAACCCAAGCATATTTACAGCACCCATCACCGAAGTTTTGATGGTTTTTATGGGATTGTACTGATACTGAACTGGTGATGCCGGACAAGCCAGGTTGTATATTTCGTCCACTTCGATGTAAAAAGGCTGTGTAATATCGTGCCGTACCAGCTCGAAGTATGGATTGTCAAGCAAGTGAATGATCTTTTGCTTTTTGCCAGTAAAATAGTTATCGAGGCAAATTACTTCGTTGCCATCGTTTAACAGCCTTTCGCAAAGGTGAGATCCAACAAATCCTGCTCCTCCGGTTACCAAAATTCGCTTCATATCGTTTATTTTGTTTTTCTACCGATCGCAAAATATTCAAACCCAAGTTCTGCCAGTTCTTCCGGATCGTAAATATTTCGTCCGTCGAATATGATTTTACTCTTCAACAGTTTCTCCATAACGCGGAAATTCGGCAGCCTGAATTCTGACCACTCGGTAACCAAAATCAACGCATCGGCATCAATTAATGCATCGTATTCATCTTTTGCGTACGAGATTTTATCCCCCAGAATTCGTTCTGCTTCGTGCATGGCAACCGGGTCGTAAGCAGTAACCGAAGCTCCGGCTTCCAGTAATTTTTCTATAATTACCAAAGATGGAGCTTCGCGCATATCATCGGTTTTGGGTTTAAACGATAGTCCCCACAGGGCAAATTTTTTGCCTTTCAGATCACCATCAAAACGTTTGTACAGCTTGTTGAACAATACCTCTTTTTGACGATAATTTACTTTCTCAACGGCTTTTAGCACATCAAGCGAATAATTGAATTCATCAGCCGTACGAATTAAAGCCTGCACATCTTTTGGAAAACACGAACCGCCGTAACCGGTTCCCGGGTATATAAATTTGTTTCCGATACGTGGATCAGAACCAATCCCGCGACGAACATTATCAACATCGGCACCAACAATTTCGCAAAGATTAGCGATGTCGTTTATAAAACTAATTTTTGTTGCCAGCATCGAGTTGGCAGCGTATTTCGTCATTTCCGACGAAGTGATATCCATAAATAAAATCGGATGGCCGTTCAGTACAAAAGGTTTGTACAAACGCTGCATCACTTTTTGTGCCCGTTTCGATTCGGTACCGATCACAATGCGGTCGGGTTTCAGAAAATCGTTAACCGCACTTCCTTCTTTCAGAAATTCAGGATTTGAGGCCACATCAAAAGGAATATCCTCACCTCGTTTTTCCAGCTCTTCCAAAATGGTCTGCTTTACTTTTACTGAGGTGCCAACAGGAACCGTACTTTTTGTTACTACAACCAGGTAGTGGTCCATGTTTTTACCAATCTCGCGTGCCACTCCCAAAACATATTTCAGGTCGGCACTGCCATCTTCATCGGGCGGTGTACCAACGGCAATAAAAACTGCATCGGCATCTTTAATGCTGGCGCCCAGGTCGGTGGTAAATTCAAGGCGGCCTTTTTCAACATTCTTTTTATAAATGTCTTCCAAACCTGGCTCGTAAATCGGGATTATTCCGTTATTTAGTTTCTCAATTTTTGTCTCGTCGATGTCAACACAGGCAACATTAACACCGGTTTCTGCAATACATGTTCCCGAAACCAATCCTACATAACCTGTTCCTACTACCGAAATTTTCATAGCTGATTTATCTTTTTAGAAATGGATCTATTTAAGCGTGTAAACAATAATGAGTTTGTCATTATCGGGCATAATTTATCCGTTACAACTGTTTTAATAATACGGAATAAAGATAATTGATTTCCTTAGAAACAATCAATGATTATAATTAGAATCCGCTTCTCCGGCCGTTTTTAGTGTATGAATTTTTACAGAACGGCGATTAGAAAAGCTACGGTGAGTCTCTTGATTTCAAAATCAAAAACGCAAAAGAAGTGGTATTGAACTTTTGACAATAAATAATGTTGTTTTAGTAACTTTACTAAAAATCAACCGGCTTAGTGAAATTCTTTATTTCAGCCATATTAGTCTGTTCTATCTTTTCGTTTCAGTTTTCTGAACTATTGGTTTTGGCATCGTTTAAAATCAACCAGGAATATATTGCAAAAAATCTGTGTATTGAAAAGGATGTGGAAGGATCAACCTGCGAGGGGTGTTGCCAGCTGAAAAAGAGAATGAATGAGCAGGAAGAGCAGAAAAGAGAACTACCATCACAACAGACTGAAAAGCAGAATATTGATTTTTGTGTTCAAACCACTGAGTTGATTTGTAGGGTATACTCAAATAGTGAAAACCTGAGATTTAAATTCTTGTTAAAATATTCATTTCTAAAGTCTTTGAAGGTCTTTCACCCTCCAAAATATTCCGTTTAAATACCGCCC
The DNA here is from genome assembly GCF_041583095.1 of Draconibacterium sp. NCBI lineage: Bacteria > Pseudomonadati > Bacteroidota > Bacteroidia > Marinilabiliales > Prolixibacteraceae > Draconibacterium > Draconibacterium sp. Next base: position 50 of record NZ_JBFHGM010000100.1, on the reverse strand, counting down.
CAAACGATAATTTAAATAGTAATAAATCATTTTGGAATGAGAAAGATCTT
>NZ_JBFHGM010000099.1:0-16156 GCF_041583095.1 Draconibacterium sp. | reverse complement strand
TCCGTTCACACAACCAACTGTTGGCACAATCCACAGCTCGTTACGAATTCCCACCTTGCCATTGCTACGTTTGTAACCCTCGAAAGTAAGCTCACGCCTGGCAACGGCAAGTTCGTTTAATTTCTGATCGAAAGAATAATTAATGGTGCCCGAAAGATTTGTTTTCAGATTCTGAACATGTATGTGTTCTCCGGCTTCGATGGCTTGTGTAGCATGGCCAATAGGTGCACCATATTTTATTATATCCTTGTTTTCGGCAATAGCAGTAAGTGCAATTTTGTGCCCTTTAGGAACATCACCGACAACTGTCAGTTTCTGTCTGTCAACCTCAATGATTTCACCTGCCGAAAAATCTTTTAAGGCGATGATCACATTGTCGGTTGGATTTATTTTTATAAAGTCTGCCATTTCAGTTTTCTTAAAAGTTTCTCGCAGATGGCGCAGATAACATAGATCTTAAACAATTAATTCCAGCGAAATCCGCGTAATCTGCGAGAAAGTATTTGTTTAATTGCTCATTTTATCAATGGTAATCTGCATCAGCGGATTGTCTTCGCTTAGTACCGCTTTAACGGCTTTTTTCATGCCCACCTGTGTAATCAGGAAGAGGTAGTGACTAACAGTAATCGTGAGGTTTGGAATATCATTCAGGTTTTGTTTCCAAACTTTATCAAGGCTTAATACTTTTTCGCACAAATTGTAAATCGAAATCGGGCGACCGTCGCATTCAGCCCAGGCTTCTTTATAGAAATCAACGATCCACTCATCGTCCTGAACGTTGTAGGCTTCGCCATTGGCTTCGCCTTTAAAATAAGCGATCATCGCTGCCAGCGAGAACACCAGCTTTTGTGGCAACATGCCGTGTTTTTGTTCGAAGTTAATCAACGATGGCAGGTTACGTGTTTCCCATTTCGACATGGCGTTTAAGGCAATACTTTGCCACTGATGACGAATAAACGGATTGGCAAAACGCTCCAAAATCTTGTTTGCAAATTTCTTCAGTTCCTTTTCTGTTCCATCCAGAACCGTTAATACCTCGTCGTACACCAGCTCTTTCATAAAACTACCCACCTCAAGGTTTTCGTAGGCATCGCGCACGGTTTCAATTCCGCTCAGGTACGACACGGCATAACTTCCGGTGTGACAACCATTCAGCACCTGTACTTTTTGCTCGCGAAAACGTTTCATGTCTTTTACAAACTTCACTTCCAAACCGGCTTTTTCAGCAGGAAACTCATCCTGCACCCAGTCCGGCGCTTCAATTACCCACAGGTGGAAATATTCGCCAACCACAACCAGATTATCTTCGTAACCCAGTTCCTCCTGAATTTCTTTGATCTCATCTTTTGGGAATCCCGGAACAATGCGGTCAACCAGCGTGCTGCAGAAACAACAGGCCTCGTTCACCCAGCTAATAAAATCGTCGCCAAGGTTCCATTTTTCGGCATGTTGCAAAACGAATTTCTTAAGGATATCTCCGTTTCGGTCGATCAGCTCGCAGGCGAAAAAGATCAGACCTTTTGATTTGTCGCCATCAAATTCGTTGTAGCGCATGTATAACATTGACGCCACTTTTGCCGGAAACGACGTTTGAGGAGTCATATCCAGCGTATCGTTTTCTTCCCAGCTGATACCGGCTTCGGTAGTATTCGAAAACACAAAACGAAGATCGGGATTCAGTATACTTTCTTTGTACGATTCGAACTCGGTGTATGGATTAATGCCTTTATTGATACAGTCGATCAGCGAAAATTCGGTTACCGGCTTTCCGTTTTTAATCCCTTTCAGGTAAACATGGTAAAGCCCGTCCTGGTCGTTTAGCATGTTAAACATACCGTTTGGCAGCGGCTGCACCACATCAACACCGGCATTAAAACCGATCTCTTTGTTCATTTTATCCACAATCCAATCGGTAAAAGCACGTAAAAAATTTCCTTCGCCAAACTGAAGTATGCGTGTTGGGTAACTATTTGTTTCCGTTGCGTTGGTACGATCTAATTTCTTCATCATCAAAAAATCTATAACCTTATTTCACAGGTGTAATTAGTACTTTATTTATTGTTTTGAGCGGGCAAATATAAGTTTTTAATGTTTCCCGTTAACGTTAACGGATTGAATTATTTTTACTCATTTTTAAAGATAAACACCCGATAAACACACCGAAAGCGCCTGTTTTCAGGGAGAATGAGAACTATTTTTAAGCACTAAAAAGTTTATTCGATTTTTTGGAGGGTTAAGAGAATGTTAAACGGGGTAAAAACAGAGCATAAAAAACCTACATGACAGGGAATCACCAATGGGAATGAAAGATTTTTTTTTGCCCGGAGCTTTCTACGTTTTTATTTATGCAGATGCTTGGTAGTTACTTTCGTTTTTTTCGTCCGGTACAGCGAACAAGCGCGATCCAACTTTCTTCGCCGGACGAGATCGGGTTTATCTATATTCCCGGTGCTTCCTGACTGTCGTCACTCGCACCGGGTTATTGCCTGCGCCCCTTTGGGGCTGTTATAAAAACGCTGAAGGTGCCCGATCTTTTAAACGGGAAAAATAGTGTATTCCTTCTGCCTACCTACAACTTACCAATCTCACCATCGGGAGGATTTACTCCAGCATTTGTAAACAGTTTCGTTATTGTCGGCAATTATTTTAGCAACCACAGCTGCAAATGCGCCGTAACGATTTAATTAAAGGCGTACAACGTTTTTTCCTTTCATTAAATGATTATTGGGCGGGCACGATGTTTTTGAGCCGTTATTAAATGATTAAACCACGGGCACAGCAGTTTAACTCCGCTATTAAATGATTACACGGTGGGCACAATGATTTTAGCCTTTAATTAAATGATTACACAGCAGCCACAAGGTTTTTGTCCTATACCTGACCGGCATTTAACGATTTGAAATTTTTCGGAGCAAATTGTACATTATAAAAAGCTGCCCTTTTTTATTGTCACCGAAAAAACAATTATATTTAATGTACTATATACTGACAAATGACTCAGAAATTCTTGAATTGGAGAATGGAATCTTAAAAAACAAAGAATAAAAACCTGCTACTAACACAGTACATATTTCAGAGCGGGGTTCGGTGGTAAGTCAACTATTAATACCCTACAATGATTCTACAGAAAAATTCACCAAGAAAAACACAATACAAAACAACTACCCTATTGAAACTTTTATACCACCTTTTTCCCGCTGTAATGGAAATAAGTTACTACTGATTCAACGGCAATCCGGATAGCTTCACCAATCGGATATTGTTTCTGGGCTTCTTTAAAATCGATAAACTGCAAGCGCTGATAATAAGCTGTAGCCTTGGGCCCCAATGGTTTTTTCAGCAAAATTCCATTCGCTTTTGCAAGCAATACTGCCTGTTCCTCATTTATCGTTTTACATGCCGCAATAAGCCGTGTGCCGTGTTTATCGGTACGGTAATTATACGAGAATAAGCGGCATATTAATCCTCGTTGTTCGTAAAACATACAGCCTGCGCGCCTGTTTTCGGTTGACATATAATTTAAGATCGGGCAAATTTTCGGGTCGTTTATCTGATCAATATTCGTAAGCACACTATCCGCCAAATTGTGCTTATGCAAATAATAGGCTAACGGATAAAACTCAAGAGCCGAAGCGGTAATATTTGAAGTGGTGCAGCATTTAATACAATTATCGACACAATGCAGACCCGTTTTTTCCTGTAATTTCAGGATATCTTTTTCCAGTGTTTTGAATAATTTTTCAACAGCACGGACTTTGCGCACTATATTCATAAAATCAAAAAATTAGTACCCAAATATATACAGGAAAACAAATAATTATTCCGGGCCGCTAAAATATTTTTTGCGAAACAAAAACCCATTCAACTCACTGCAATTAGTAGACTAATGCATGCCTATACAGTTTGCTTCTAGCAGTGAATTAAAACACGCCGGTCGCGCCCGTTCATTAAAATGGTGAGTGGTTTATCAAACTGCACATGTTTTATAAATTCGGTTTCGCGAAGCACCGGTTGTTGTTTCAAAGCCTCCATTTTTAGTTGTGTGTTTCGCGAATTATGCGGCACCGAAAAGTAGCCCACATTCATCGACGTTACATTGTGGAAAAAGTGCGAGCCCAGCGAAGCATCGAGCGGGAAATCGGGTAAGCCCATTTCAACAATTATTTTGGCTTTCGAGATGTTTGCCCACAACACCGGAATTCCGGTATACGGATCGCGCGAACCCCAGCGCCCCGGCCCGATAAGAATATACGAGCGGTCCTCTTTTTCGAACCAGTCGTTTAATTTACTGATCTCCTGCGCCATTTGTTTGGTCTTCATTTTGTCGAACTTATCCGGATCGACAAAAACCACATCGTGAATGTCTTTAATTTTGCCATTGCCCATTCCGTGCTCGGCATACATAAATACCTTTTCTTCATCCACCATTTCAATATCCACTTCCACCTGTTCCTCGATACGGATAAGCGGTTTTATCTGCAATAGATAAAGCGTTGGTTTACCGTTTTCTGCCGGCTCCAAATCCAGGGCATATTCAATCTCCACCGGCGATCCCATGGCTTCCTTAAACAGTTTTAGCAGCAGCTGCAACACATCGGCAAGCGGCAGATGGTTGTATTTTAATATATTGGCAAAGTCAATCACTTTTGGTCCCGGTCCCTGAACTCCCGGTATCAGATCGTCGTTCTCGATTATATAAGTGGATGCCGAATGCTCGAGCGTTCCGTCTTTTTCGGCTTCTTTTATGCGGTATTTTTTTATGGCTGCATCTTCGCCATCGCTTGCCAAATCAAAGTCAGGGTTCGACAAATCGATGGCATAAAACTGTTTCTGCGTATCGCGCAACAAATCTTTTAACGACGATGCATTCAGGCTCGGGTATTTCGGACAGAACCGGAATGCATTCTCTCCACCAACCACATACATTCCGAGGCCAACGGCAGCTACCGAAAAGCCATCTTCCGGCTCCATGTAAGCAATGGGGTAATAATTATACGACTGCGCCACCCCCGAAAGTGTAGGATAATATTTATCGTTGTACTCGTGGCCAATCACTTCCTGAATAACCACCGCCATTTTTTCCTCTTCAATTTTGTAATTCACCGCATCGAAATACGCCTGTGCCGACTCGGTAAAAATGCTGGAATAAACCAGCTTGATGGCCATTTCAAGATGTTGGTAACGCACCTCCAAATCGGGATGATTATTCGGAATAAGATAGGTAGCATAAACCCCCGAAAACGGTTGTAGCAGCGAATCTTCGAATAATCCCGACGAGCGCACTGCCAGCGGCCTTTTGATCTTTTTAAGGTACTCGATCAGCCTTTTTCTGATTTTATCATCGAATTCCGACTCCAGGAAATGTTTCCGTATAGCATTGTAATCGTTAAACGAGTAGATATCGTCGTACAGGTTATTGGTCTCGATAAACTTATCAAACTCCAGCGCTCCAATTACCGATGTTGAAGGAATGCGGATATTCATTTCAGGAATCAGTTTCGCGAAGTCGATGTTCTCGATAAAATTGCAGATAAAGGCAATACCTCTCCCCTTTCCGCCCAGCGAACCTTTGGCCATACGCACGATAAAGCGGCTGGACGACACAAATTCGGAGTCGAAATTTACAATGGTACCCCGCAAGCGTTCGAAGCGCACTTTTTTAAAACTGTCGAGACAAAACTGTCGCAGTTCTTCAGGCGAATCAAAATCCGACATTTGAATCGGCATCAGTAATTCTGCCAGGTTGATCTCGCCACGCGCCATTAGCCAGGTGGAAAAAGAGTTTCTGCTTCCGTGATATTGCAACGATTCTTCGGGAATATCTCTGAATTTCTCCTGAAACTCCACCAGGTTTTTTGCCTGCGCAATGGGCAACCCATCCATCCCTTTAAAAACAAAGTTTCCGAATCCCAAGCGCCGATACAGGAAATTGAAAATATCCATCGACAGGCTCTCCGAGTTTTTATTGATAAAATCGGCACCTACCTCTTTGGCACGTTGAGCATTGGAAATGTCGTGCGATTGCAAAAGCAATGGAATAGGAAATTTCCGGGTTGATTGTGTAAACTTCAGCAAATCAATACCGGCATCTTCGTCTTCTACTCCATTTCGTTCAAACTTCACATCAGAAATTACACACAACATGTACCGCCGGTAGCTGTTTATAAATTTCACTGCCTCCTCGTAGTTGTCAGCCAGAATTACTTTTGGCCTCGCCCGCATCCGTAAAATTTTATGCAGTTCATCAGCGGCATCTTCATTCACCAAAACCTGCGTTTGGGTCATTACCGTGGTGTAAAGCATTGGCAGGTAACGCGAGTAATACTGAATACTGTCTTCCACCAACAAGATTATCCGAACGCTACCATTTTGTGTATCGCGTGCCACGTTGCTTTTGTCCTCGATGTATTTGATCATGGCCATAAAAACATTCGAGTTGCCGTTCCACACAAAAATGCGGTCGATAAAATCGAGTTTTCGGCGCTCGGCCTTGAAGAAACGCAAATCGGCATTGTTATTCACCAACAACAAAAGAGGTACTTTTGGGCGCAAATCCCTAATGGCACGGGCGGTTTCAACCGGTGTGTGTTTATCCATTCCGGCCATTACAATTATCAGGTCGAAATCGCGGTGTTCCAGTATAAGCGTTGCCTCTTCCTGGGTGTGCACACTGGTAAAACGAGGCGCAGCGTAAAGGTTTAGCTGCAAGTATTCGCCAAAAATTTTATCGCTGAACTGCCCCTCGCGCACAATGGAATACGAGTCGTAAAGCGTGGCCACCAGCAGTACTTCTTTTACTTTGGTGGGCATTAGCTCCTGGAAAATATCGCGGTCGTTTTTGCGCTTTTTGTAAATGGTAGATAAAGATATGTTGTCGATGTCCATTGCTGATCGTATTTAGCTTTTGAAGTTAGGGAATTTTTGGTTTTTGAAGAATGACAGGCATAAAAAAATCCCGATCCGTCAGCTGACGGACCGGGATATAATATTGTCGAGTCATCAGCTCACAGTTTGCGACAACATATAGTGAGCGGATGACTTAAAAGTTTAGTCTAATTTATGAATCACTAACCCTGAGCGTAATTTTGGTTCGAACCAGGTTGTTTTTGGTGGCATAATATTTCCGCTGTCGGCAATGTTTATTAATTGCTGCATCGAAACCGGGTACAGTGCAAAGGCTGCCTTCATTTCGCCCGAATCAACACGGCGTTTCAGTTCTGCCAAACCACGGATACCTCCAACAAAATCAATACGTTTTGACGTACGCAAATCTTTGATATCCAAAATCGGATCGAGCACCTGGTTAGAAAGGATCGTTACATCCAGAATTCCAATCGGATCTGAATCATCAAAAGTTCCCTCTTTGGCAGTTAATTTATACCAGTTTCCGGCCAGGTACAAACTGAATTCGTGCAATGCCGATGGTTTAAAAATCTCAGTTCCCATGTTCTCCACATCGAAACCTAAGGAAAGCTCGGCAAGGAAATCGATTTCCGATAAACCGTTCAAGTCGGTTACTACACGGTTGTAATCGATAATCTGCAGTTGGTTATCCGGAAAATGTACAGCCATAAAATAGTTGTACTCCTCATTGCCTGTATGATTTGGATTCTGCGACGTTTTTTCGGCACCAATTCGCGCAGCAGCAGCAGTTCGGTGGTGACCATCGGCCACATAAGTAAACGGAACTTTCTCTTCAAAAAGTTGCTCGAGTTTTGCATTTGTTTCGGCATCGTCGATGGTCCAGAAATGGTGACCAAAACCATCTTCTGCAGTAAAATCGTAATCGGCAGCTTTGCTTTTTACAATGTTCTCAACAATGGCGTCGATTTCAGCCACGGCTTTGTAGGCAAAAAATACAGGCTCGATGTTGGCATTCAAATAACGTGTTAAAACCATGCGATCTTCCTCTTTCTCCGGACGCGTAAGTTCGTGCTTTTTAATAATGCCGTTTTCGTAATCGGCACAGGCAGCAGCACCTACAATTCCGTACTGGGTAATCCCATTCATGGTTTGTGCATAAATATAATATTTGGCCTCGGCATCGTCCTGTAGCCAACCTTTATCCTGAAAAGCTTTGAAGTTTTCAACGGCTTTGTTGTATACCGTTTCAGAGTGAATATCGTCCACTCCCGGGCATTCAATTTCGGCTTTTGTAATACGAAGCAACGATTTCTCTTTTCCTTCAGCCATTACAGCTGCTTCTTCCGAATTCATTACGTCGTAAGGAAGACATGCCAGTTCTTCAACAATTTCTTTTTGAGGACGAAGTCCTTTGAATGGTTTTATTATCGCCATGTTAAATTTACAGTTTATATGTTATTGAGTAAATGAGTGAATGAGTTAGTTTCACTCAGTAGCCATACACAAATTTTGATACAAAAGTAGTTATTTATTCAGTTTCCTATTTAAAAATTTCTTGTATCCGGCTGCTAATTTCGATAATTCAGTAAGGGAAGTTCTTGCCTCGATATAACTTTGTTCATCAATGTAATTTCTTCTGAAAGCTATTGTTGAACAAGCTAAACATTCGCGAATTGAGCCACGCACAATTCGCAAATATCTTAAAGACAACGGAATACTCTCTCCGTATCCTTCCGCAACATTTAGTGAAATTGAAGTAGCTGCCCGGTTCAACTGGCTTCCCAATTCAAACCTTTCTTCTTTAGGAAACCGGATTATTAAATCGTAAACAAAATCTGTGAAATCGAGTGATTTTTTGTACAACTCCAACGATTCGAAATCGAAGAAACTGGAATGAGGATAATTTTTCATAATGATTGAATTTTAGGATGATCGTAAAAGTTACAAAAAACAACACACTTTTACCAACCAACTTCTGCTCCTCAATAACTCATTCACCAAAATTACTCACTCACTATTTTACCTTATTCACCTGATGTGTATTATCGCCATTTTCAAAGAAATCGACAATTTGCTGAGCCGCTGCCAGCCCGGCATTTAAGTTGGCCTCGGCTGTTTGTGCACCGGCTTTTTTAGGTGTAAAGAAAAATCTTCCGGGGAATTTCTCCACGAATTCAGCTTCACTATCGGGCGTAAGATCCGACATGTATTTGATGCCCGGTTTTTCTTCCATACATTTTACCAGATCGGGCTCGTTGATGACCTCTTTTCGGGCGGTGTTTACCAAAATGCTTCCATCTTTTAAGTGACACAATACTTCGGCACTTACCGACTTAATATGCTCGCCACGTGCCGGAACATGAATGGAAACAATATCGCTTTTTTCGTAGAGGTCTTCCAGCGATTTAGCCACTTTCAGCCCGATTGCAGCTGCAGCGCCTTTACTGTAGCGGGTGTATACAATTACTTTCATTCCCATGGCACGTGCAATGCGGAAAACGTTACGGGCAACGTAACCAAAACCGTGCAATCCGAGTGTGCGACCACGCATTTCGCCACCTGGTTTTCCGGAGTACATTTCGCGCAAACCCATTATGGACAAACCAATCGCTAATTCGGCAACGGCATTTGCGTTTTGTCCGGGCGTATTCATTACCACAATGTTGTTGGCTGTAGCAGCATCCAAATCAACATTGTCGTAACCGGCACCAGCGCGTACTACGATTTTTAGTTTTTTACCGGCGTTTAGTACTTCCTTATCAAACTTATCGCTGCGGATTATTGCCGCGTCAACATCGGCAACGGCTTCCAACAGCTCTTGTTTTTCGGTGTACCTCTCGAGCAACTGAAGCTCGTAACCGGCTTTCTCAAAAATTTTACTGATTTTTTTTACAGCAACCGGGGCAAACGGTTTTTCTGTAGCTATTAATACTTTTCTCATCACTCATAAAAATTTAGGTAGAAAAAATGCAGGACGTCTGCCCTGCATTTTCGATCGTTTTATAAATTGAATTACTTCATTTTTTCAAACTCCTGCATGGCATCTACCAATGCCTGAATACTTTCAACAGGCATTGCATTGTAAATTGAGGCTCTGAAACCACCAACCGAGCGGTGTCCTTTTATTCCCAACATACCTTTTGCAGTTGCGAAATCCATAAACTCCTTCTCCAATTCAGCATACTCCGGAGTCATTATAAAAGTTACGTTCATTAACGAACGATCTTCTTTTGCCAGTACGGTACCCTGGAACATTTTATTACGATCGATTTCATCGTAAAGGATTTTTGCTTTTTCAATGTTCTTTTGCTCCATTGCTTCCACTCCGCCGTTTTCTTTTAACCAGATTAAGGTTTGCAAACAAGCAAAAACAGGAAGTGTTGATGGTGTATTAAACATCGACTCGGCTTTAATATGCGTAGTGTAATCCAACATGGTTGGAATCGGGCGCTCAACTTTTCCAAGAGCTGCATCTTTTACAATTACCAGAGTAGCTCCTGATGGTCCCAGGTTTTTCTGTGCACCGGCGTAGATCAAATCGTATTTCGACACATCGATCGGGCGACTGAAAATATCTGACGACATATCGGCTACCAAAGGCACATCAACTTCCGGAGTAGGAATTTGTGTTCCGTAAATGGTATTATTTGATGTATAGTGAAAATAACTTACATCCGATGGCACTTCGTAACCTTTTGGAATGTAGTTATAAACGGTGTCGGCCGATGAAGCAACTTCAACAACTTCGCCAAGAAATTTGGCTTCTTTAATGGCTTTTTTCGACCATGCACCTGTATTTAAATATGCTGCTTTTTTATCCAGTAAATTGTATGGAGCCATTAAAAACTGTGTACTGGCACCACCTTGCAAGAAAAGCACCGAATAACCTTCCGGCACTTTAAGTAATTCTTTTACCAAAGCAACTGCCTCGTCCATTACAGCAACAAACTCTTTACTACGGTGCGAAACTTCCATTACAGAAAGTCCTGTTCCGGCAAAGTTCAGAGCAGCCTCAGCAGTTTTTTCCTTTGTAAATTCGGGCAGAATTGAAGGTCCTGCGTAAAAATTGTGCTTCTTCATATAATACAACAATTAAGGTGAGTAATTAAATTTTTTACCTTTTAAACACCACTATAAAGTTCTTAAATAGTGATTGTTTAGCCGATGAGAAAAATCAAGTTTATTTTATTTTTATGAGTTTTAAAACACTGATTAACAACACAAAAACAGATGATTAATATCATTCCAACTGTCTCTGCGACGTTAACGCTGTCGGTATCAATCTGTTATTTCATACAAAAATATCTTATTCCAGACAACAATACCCTATTTTGCTCAATAAATGATTTTTTAGGTGTAATATTTAAAAAGAATTTAAATAGACCTTCAGAATCGGGATTCGGTCAGCGAATATATTTCAGTGCACTGCGCTTTTGTAACCTGAGTTTCACAAATAAAAAAGCCGCCCGTAAAATACAGGCGGCCAAGTTTAGTTCGATTTGTTTTATTATTTAGATAAAAGGAAATTTCACAATTTCTGCAGGAATTACCTTGTTACGGATCTTCACAAAAATACCGGTACCAAATGCCGAGTATTCTTTGGCCACATAGCCCATTCCAATTCCTTTATTTAATACAGGCGACATGGTTCCTGAGGTAACTTCACCAATTGTTTCACCCTCTGAGTTTACCAGTTCGTATCCATGGCGTGGAATTCCTCGTCCGGTAAGCATAAAACCACGTAACCGGCGGGTAACACCTTCGTTTTTTTGCATGGTTAAAAATTCGCGGTCGATAAATTCGCGGCCGTTATTGAATTTGGTAATCCAACCCAAACCGGCTTCCAATGGCGATGTGGTGTCGTCGATATCGTTTCCGTACAGACAATATCCCATTTCCAAACGAAGCGTGTCGCGGGCAGCCAAACCAACTGGCTTGATACCTGCTTCGGCCCCGGCTTCAAAAATGGCGTTCCAAATTTGTTCGGCCACATTGTTTCTGAAGTACAACTCGAAACCACCGGCTCCGGTGTAACCTGTTGCAGAAATGATCACCTCATCAACTCCGGCAAATTTATCGGTAACGAAAGTGTAGAATTTTATTTCTGAAAGATTTACATCGGTTAACTTTTGAAGTACCTCGGTTGCTTTTGGCCCCTGAATAGCCAACTGGCTAATTTCATCTGAAGCATTTTCCAGCTCGGCACCAATCTCTTCGTTTTGCTGCACCACCCAGTTCCAGTCTTTCTCAATATTGGCAGCGTTAACTACCAGCATATATTTTTCAGGCTCGTAATAATACACCAGCAGGTCGTCAACAATTCCGCCTTTACCGTTTGGAAAACAGCTGTATTGTGCCTGCCCCAGTGTAAGAATCCGTGGATCGTTTGATGTAATTTTAGCTACCAGATCAAGTGCTTTCGGGCCTTTTACCCAAAATTCGCCCATGTGCGATACATCAAAAACACCAACGCTTTCGCGCACGGTCATGTGTTCATCTTTAATGCCACTATATTCAATAGGCATTTCGTACCCGGCGAACTCCACCATTTTGGCGCCTAATTTCTTGTGTATTGAATTAAATGCAGTTGTCTTCATTTTAATTTTTCAGTTATTAACGGATTCAGCTCGTTTGACAAACCGTTTATCTTTTTGAAGAAAGATTTCGTTGAGCAAAACTATGTATTCAAAAACGGTACAAATATGAATTTTATCAGCAACAGCACAAAAAGCTTTCCCGATTATTTTGCTAAATTGCTGGCCGCAATCATAAAAAAATGGACAACACATTTCAACACATCGATCCATCTCAGATCGAAACACTTGCAGGTGGAGACAAAGAATTCATCAAGGAAATGGCAGAAATTTTCCTCGAACAAATTGAAGAATTTGTGACGAACATGGGTTCATTCCTGCATGAAAAAAACTGGGAAAAACTGGCACGCGAGGCACACACGGCAAAATCGTCGGCAATGACATTTGGCATGGATGACACCGGGAATTTGCTAAAGAAAATTCAGTTGGAATGCGAGGCCAATAATCTCGATGATGTTCCCAGGATGGTTGAAGATGCAATCAGTCAGTTGCAGGCTGCATCCCCCGAAGTACAGGAGTTACTGTAATAAGAAAACGGCCCTCGAAAGAGAGCCGCCTTGCTTATATCCTTTGGTATTTTAATTGCTGAATACCAACGAATCATTTTCAAAATCGATTACAATCGGTTTCGACTTATCGACTTTGCCTGAAAGTATGCGTTTCGACAATTCATTCAGCACAAAGCGTTGAAGCACTCGTTTTACCGGACGAGCTCCAAAATGCGGATCGTAACCGATAGCCGACAACCACTCGCTTGCTTTTTCGCTTAACTCGATTTTCATGTCGTTTGAAGCCAAACGTTTTACGATTTGCTCAAACTGCAGGCGAACAATTTCTTTAATCGCGTCTTTCGATAACGGTGTGAATACAATCGTTTCATCAATACGGTTCAGGAACTCCGGTCGTATTGTTTTCCGCAACATCTCCAGCAGCTGGTTACGCGTTTTTTCCAGCACCTGGAATTCGTTGCTATCATTCATGGTTTCGTAATTCTCCTGAATAATGTGCGATCCCAGGTTAGATGTCATTATAATAATTGTATTCTTAAAGTTTACAGTCCGGCCTTTATTATCGGTTAAACGACCATCATCCAAAACCTGAAGCAACACGTTAAATACATCGGGGTGCGCTTTCTCAATCTCGTCGAAAAGCACCACCGAATAAGGCTTGTGGCGCACAGCTTCTGTTAACTGGCCACCTTCATCGTACCCCACATATCCCGGTGGCGAACCGATCAAACGGGTTACAGAGAATTTCTCCTGGTATTCCGACATATCGATACGGGTGATCATGTTCTCATCGTTAAACAGGTATTCGGCCAGGGCTTTTGCCAGCTCGGTTTTACCTACTCCCGTTGTTCCCAAAAAGATGAATGAACCAATTGGGCGTTTTTCGTCCTGCAATCCTGCACGGCTGCGGCGCACTGCATCCGAAATAGCCACAATAGCTTCGTCCTGTCCAATAACCCGGTTATGTAATTCGTCTTCCATGTGCAGTAACTTTTCGCGCTCGCTCTGCAACATTTTCGAAACCGGAATGCCGGTCCACCGTGCCACCACTTCGGCAATATCTTCCGTGTCAACCTCTTCTTTAATCAGGTTTTCACCTTTTTTCATTTCCTCCAGCTCGGCCTGCAGCTTTTCAATCCCGGCCTCCACCTCTTTTACTTTACCGTAGCGCAACTCGGCCACACGACCATAATCACCCTCACGCTCGGCTTGTTCAGCCTCAAACTTGTAAGTTTCAATCTCTTCTTTCTTTTTCTGAATGGCTTCAATTACCGATTTCTCCGATTGCCATTTGGCACGCAGCTGTGATTGTTCCTCTTTCAGATTCGATATTTCTTCATTTAGCAAATTAAGTTTTCTGGTATCATTTTCACGTTTTATCGCCTCGCGTTCAATCTCCAACTGTTTTACACGGCGCTGAATTTCATCCAGTTCCTCAGGAACGGAATCAATTTCCAGACGCAATTTTGCAGCAGCTTCATCCATTAAGTCGATAGCTTTATCGGGTAAAAACCGATCGGTAATATAACGTTGCGACAATTCAACAGACGCAATAATAGCATCGTCTTTTATCTGAACTTTATGGTGGTTTTCGTATTTCTCTTTAATACCACGCAAAATTGAAATGGCGCTTAATGTATCCGGCTCGTCAACATGTACGATCTGGAAACGACGCTCAAGCGCTTTATCTTTTTCGAAATATTTTTGATATTCGGCCAGTGTTGTTGCACCTACAGCGCGCAATTCGCCACGCGCCAATGCCGGTTTTAAAATATTAGCGGCATCCATTGCTCCTTCGCCTTTCCCAGCTCCAACCAGCGTGTGTATCTCGTCGATAAACAAAATTACCTCATCGTTCGACTGAACAACTTCGTTAACTACAGCCTTCAAACGCTCTTCGAATTCACCTTTGTATTTTGCCCCGGCAACCAAAGCTCCCATATCAAGCGAAAATACCTGTTTCGATTTCAGGTTTTCGGGCACGTCGCCACGTACGATACGGTGTGCCAGTCCTTCGGCAATTGCCGTTTTTCCGGTTCCGGGCTCGCCCAGCAAAATCGGGTTGTTTTTTGTACGGCGCGACAGGATCTGTAATATCCTGCGAATCTCATCATCACGTCCAATCACCGGATCGAGCTTACCCGATCGGGCACGTTCGTTCAGGTTGATGGCAAAACGATTTAAGGAGTTGAACTTATCTTCGGCGGTTTGGCTGTCAACTTTCGATCCTTTTCGTAATTCTTCAACAGCCAGTTTCAGCTCTTTTTTTGTAATACCATTGTCTTTCATTAAACGGCTGGTATTGTCTTTAACTTCGAGCAGTGCCAGTAAAATGTGCTCAACCGAAACATACTGGTCGCCCATTTCCTGCGCCAGTCCAAGTGCTTTTTGCAAAGCCTGGTTCGCTCCGGAAGAAAGGTACTGTTCAGCTCCGGATACTTTTGGATACGACTGAATAATCTGATCGAGTGTCTGTGTGAAAATAGGAATGTTTACATCCAGTTTTTTAAGTAAAAATCCGGTAACATTCTCGGCTGAATGAAGTACTCCGCGAAGAATATGACCGGTTTCAATTGCCTGCTGGTTGTTTCCCTGGGCAATTTGAAAAGCCTGTTGAATGGCTTCCTGCGATTTTATGGTGAAATTATTAAAATTCATGGCTTTATGTATTAAAATTCGAAAATACCAGAAACAATAGTCAAGCCATAACCAACTGACAGACAGAATGTCGCAACCACACAAAAATATACAGAAACAATTTCAGGAAAGTGGGAATATGTATGAAAAAGTGGCAGAATTGGGCATAAAAAAACAGAGACAATCAACTATTATCTCTGTTTCCTAACCTAACCAAATCTATTTCTATGAAAAAAACACTTAAACTATTCAAATCTATGCAACAAAATTACGCCGTATTTTAGTTAACGCGTATCAACGGAAGTTAAAGAATGTTATAAGTTTAATAATTCTATTCTACCGGATAGAAAAGTTAAAAACCGGAAGCGAGTGGTTCACCCAAAAAAACGGGCATAAAAAAACAGAGACGTTTTAAATTCATCTCTGTTTCCTAACCTAACCAAATCTATTCTCTATGAAAAAACACTTAAACTATTCAAATTCTATGTTACAAAAATACGGCGCATTTTAGTTAACGCGTATCAACGGAAGTTAAAGAATGTTAACAGTTTA
>NZ_JBFHGM010000098.1:0-16180 GCF_041583095.1 Draconibacterium sp. | reverse complement strand
TTAACGGAAAAAGCACCATAGCCATGTTGCCAGTAAAAAACAGCAAACTCATCTCCCTTCCCTTTTATCCATTTCGAGGAATGTGTTTTCAACTTCTCGACAAGGTTCATAAGGGCCATTTTACGCGATAGATTAAATAACAAATGAACATGATCGTTTATCCCTCCAACAATTATTGGCTGCGATTCCAACTCTTTACAAACGCCTCCCAGATAATCGAATAATTCCGTTTTTATTGAATCAGCTATTAGTGGGTATCTGTGTTTAGTACTAAAGGTTAGATGGATGTAGTTTTTGACTAATGATTGTGGCATAACATTTTATTTTCTTTCTAAAATACAAAATATACGCCACTTCGCACCTTTGGCGCTTATTTATGGTTCATATACCTAGCCTTGCCCTACGGACAAGGCTACGTGACTACGCTCCTTCGGAGCTCAATTTTCCAAAAAGGCTCCGGGCCAACTACATATTTTATGCGCCAAAGGTGCAAAGTCATCAAGCATAGTCCGCAGGGCTATGCATATTTGCGCCAAAGGTGCAATGTCCCTTAGCATAGTCCGCAGGGCTATGCACCTAAATGGCGAATGCCATTACGAAAAAATCCGATTCGTAAATAACATATACGAATCGGATTTTTCCATTAAAGTATGTTTGTAACCCTAAGGAGTCTGGCTATTTCAACCGTACATCAAGGTATACCGAATGACGGCCGTAGGTTTCGTAAAACGGTTTATAAACCACTCCGTCAATTTCAAACACCAGTTTCTCCGGATCGCCTGAAATCGATTTGCTGATGTCTTCTGCATCAAGCGTTACCTTACGCCATTCTTTCCGCGGGCCTTTTTCCTGGGCAGCCAGCAATACCGGGCCGTAGAATAAACTGGCTACGTTTTGCTGATCCATTACCGGCTCCAGGTAAAAGTGGAATGGCATACGCAGCTCCACTTTATCGCCGTTTTTCCATTTGCGGCTGATAGTAAGGTAAGTTCCCGGCTCCACATTTACATCTTGTTTCTTGCCATTTATAGTAACAAAAAATCCTTTGCTAGCCCAATGCGGCACACGTACATTCAAATCGAATTTGCCGCTACCGCTAATGGTTAATGTTGTATGGTCTTCTTTTGGGTAAGCAGTTGTTTGCGTAACGGTAATATCCTTCTCGGCCCATTTCAGAATTGAAGGCACATAAAGGTTTACATACAAGGCCTTGTTATCGGCACTGCGGAAATAAATCGAGTTCTGCAATTTTGTATTGCTTTCAAGTGCCGTACCGTTGCAGCAGGTAAAACCGTCCATATGTGCATTGCTAAAATGTTTTACCGAACCCGCGCGTAAAGGCACGTGGTAGGTGTTTGCCGGACTATCATCGGCAACCGACGCCAGAATATGATTGTACAACCCGCGCTCGTAATAATCCATCAATTCGGCTTGCTGATTATATAAAAACAGGTTGCGGCTTAGTTTAAGCATGTTGTAGGTTGCACAGGTTTCGTTTTGTCCGCCTACCGAGAACCCGTTTTCGTAAAGCGTTGCCGGCTGACTGGTGAAACATTCGGCATTGGCAGGGTTACGGGCTCCTGCCACACCACCGATACTGTACATGTAATCGCCGGTGGCTTTATTCCAGAAGTTATCGGCAATATTGAAATATTCAGGCTCCTTCGAGTCGCGATAAATTTCCAGTGCCCCCATAATTTGCGGAATGTGCTGGTTGGCATGTAAACCACGGAACATATCAACGTTTTTTGCCAGTCCGTGCGAATGTTCGGCATCGCCAAAAAACATTTGAATATTATCGAATAACTTCGCTGTTTCAAGGAATCGTTTATTGTTGGTGAGGCGGCTTAACCGTGCCAGGGCTTCGTTCATTCCGCCAAATTCGCCGGCAATGTAGGTGTTCCAGATGCTGATAAGCGTTTCGGTTGGTACCACACTTAAACGTGCATTTACCCAGTCGCCCATTCCTTCAACAATAGCAAGCGCTTTTTCGTTGCCGCTCACTTCGTAAATATCCATTAAACCGGCAAATATTTTGTGCAAGGTATAGTAGGGCGCCCACACTTTATCGTTGTCGGTTCCGTATTTTGCACCGTGTTCCAGCATAATAAACTGATCCGGCGGATAAGCACTGATAAACCCTAAGCCCCAGTTTTGGTAGTCGGTGCGGATACCATCTTCGCTTAAATCCGAATCAAAATCCTTTTTTCCCGGTCCGGGAGGAATAGCCAAAGGATCGGCAACCGACTCACCACCTTCAATTTTTGGTGTTCCCGAGAGTTGTGACAAATCGTACAGCGTATTCACCATGTATTCCATTTTTTCGGCAAACTTAGCCTGCATTGCAGGATCGTGAGCTGCACCTGAATAAGCCTGTGCCAATGCACTTAGGTAGTGACCTGTGGCATGACCACGAAGTTTTGTCTCCTGGCTGTCCCAAACGCCCAGAGGTTTGGCTCCTGCAGGTTGCTCCTGCCCGAAAGCATTGCGAAACATGTACAGAAAATTATCAGGATTGGTTTCCAACAAACCTTTAACGAATTTATCGCGGTTCTCTATAAACTTTGTTTCATGGTGATGCAAATCTTCGGTTAACTGTACCTCATCCAAATCAAAAGCCTCCAGCGTGCGGTGCGGAGCATGACGATCATGATCGTGTTCAACCACCGTAACAATTGCCGTGGGTTGAATATCGGTTCCGGCAATCCGCCCTGTTACGGTGTATTTTCCGGCACTTTGTACTTCGCTGTTATCTTCGGGGGCAGGCCAAAGCACACGTACCTCGCGCCCCTCGAAATTGTTGCTGTAAACGCCTTTTACAAAACGTGGCAATCGCGGCAGAAACCCCACTTCGGTTTCCACTTCAATGGTTTCAACGCCGGTTAAGTATTGGGTATATAGCTGTGGTGTTGTTTCCGGAAACTTCGGAAGATCCGGCTCTTCTTGGTTACGCATCATTTCTTCTGCCTCCTCTTTGTGCAGGGCACTAAAGTTAATCCATCCGATTTGTCGTCGGTTTAAAGGAATACGGTAAATGCGGAAATCGTGCAGTTTCGCATCCAGCGAGGTTTCATTTGCAACCAGTGATTTCCCGATCACAAACTGATCATTATTTCCTTTGCGGGCATCGAACAGCTGTTTTAGCTCCACCTCAACATCCTTTACTTCGCTCACCATCTCAGCGTTAAGGTAGGTGGTGAACATTTTTTCAGGAACATTAACAACAACTACTATATGGTTCCATTTATTTAAAGCTGCTGCTTCCGAACTTGCTGTATAACCGGCCACTTGTGCCGCGAAACCGTTTTCGCCGGCAAGGGCTGCACTGAACGTAGAGTTATTGTTTTTGCCAAAATCGAAAAGTGGCGCACCGCCTTTGTCCGAACGTAAATTAACCCAGGCCGAAATACTTAACGACTCCTCGCCTGCCAGCAACTCGCCGGGGATGGTTATATACGTTTTTCCATTGCCGGATAATGAAATTACTTTGTCGAATACTTCGTCGTCAATAAATTCGTATCCCGACCCCTGAATGTTTCCATGCAGGTTATTTCTCGACCAGTCTTTGGCATCTTCTTCCAGTGTGTAACGGGCAATTAATCCTGTTTCTCCAATTCCGTCTAAAATCTGATCACCGCTTTGTGCAAATACGCTGCTTGTTCCCCAGGCACAAACGGCAAGTAGTATGACAACGATCGGCTTTACTAAATTCATACTTTTTATTTTAAGTTTTTAATACGATTCGACTTTTGCGTCAACTTCGGGTTCAAAATTAGAAAACATGTTGCAATGCACAGATAGATTGAGCTTACCAATACTTGTCTATATGTTCAAAATCTTATAACGAATATCCATGCTTATCGGGAAGCCGCTAAAACGCAAGTACTTCGGCGTTTTTTGGTGAGTTGAAAATTGATTGATAAAGAACGGTTTTTATCGGTTTTCAGTAACGTATGTGTATGTTACAATGCAACATATATTTTATTAGCTTGCATCGCCATAATGCACTGAATACATACACTTTACTCGTTAATACCGAGATATTTTTGCTTTTATTTTTTGCATGAGAAGTTTTCAATGTAGCGGGCGTTTTTTATTATGTTGCTTAAAAATAACAGATTTAACTTAACTAATGCACAAAGCGATAGCTTTTATTTTAAACAATCGTTTTGCGGCTATCGTACTCAGTACGATGCTTCACCAACGCAGTTTTCTTCAATCGTACTCAGTACGATGCTCTACTACCGCAGTTTTCTTCAATCGTACTCAGTACGATGCTCCACCAACGCGGTTTTCTTCAATCGTAATCAGTACGATGCTCCACCAACGCAGTTTTCTCCAATCGTAATCAGTACGATGCTCCACCAACGCAGTTTTCTCCAATCGTACTCAGTTCGATGCGTGTTTTTAATCATTTGCTTATATAATTTTATTGTTGTATCTTTTTTTTCAATTAATTACCAAAGCACTTCTACCCTACCCAACAGAATGCAATGGTTAACTTAACAAACAAAATTAAAAACCATGATTGAGAGAATTTTAACTACAAGTCGCGTTACAGAGGTTGACGCCGCATGTATGCGTATTATTGGAGCATACAAGAACACAACACTTCGCACCGATGTACATTTGGTAGCTATGTTTTCGGCCCTCGAGCCGCTGTCGGTCAGTCTTTCGGCATCGATAAACCGCCTTACGGCCGAAAGTAACCTTGAAGAAAAAGATGAAGAACGCGACGAGCCTTTGCGCTCGTTATTCTACCTGGTTGCAGGATTTTTGCATCACCCCGATGCAGCCATCCGTGCGGCAGCCGAAAAAGTTAACGCCGTGATAGAACGTTATGGCATGGGAATAACTAAAGAGAGTTATGCTGTTGAGTCGTCGTTGGTTACCTCGATGCTTAACGACCTGGCTGCGGCAGACCTGCAGGAAGCTATTGCACTGCTGTCGGGGTGTGCCGAGATAATTGCGGCGCTGCAGTTGGCACAAACCGCATTCGAAACAGCACGTATTGCTTACGAAGAAGAAAAAGCAGAAGATAGCACCGAACTTAGCGCGTCGGAAATAAAAGTGGAGGTACTAAAACTAGTGAACGAAAAAATTGTGGTTTACCTGCGTGCCATGGAAGTGGTTGACGTGGAAACCTTTGGCGCCTTTGCCCGCACTGTTGCCGAAATTATCACCGACAACAACCTGGTGGTTCGTAAACGATTAAACAAACCGGAACCGGTGGTGGAGTAAACACCCCCCCCTAACCGAAAATTATATTATAGAAACTAGTGTTTGAGTTGATTAATATTTTAGACTGTAGGGACGTTGCCTTGTGAGCGTCCCTTTTTTTGTGCTTGTCGTACTTTATTGCACTGTGGCTTTAGGGCGGTAATCCCTCTACTCCTCTACCCCTCGTTTGTAACGAGGGGTTATAATTTTGTCGTTTTTAACGACTACTGTTAGCATTACAAATGCGAAGATGCTTTATCCCTCGTTGCAAACGAGGGGTAGTATCACGACTGAAGCAATCACACGGTTTTAATCCAACGAATATACCTCGTCAACATATCGTAATGCGCACATCAGGTACATGCCCCGCTCGAAATACCGTAGAATATGGCTTTCAAATTCCATTACATCATCGATATAATGCCTATTAAATACGGCTTTCATTGTTTCGTGAACCGCCAGCTTAAATTGCAGATTCTTTTTATCGCTTTCATAATCTTCCCGGCAAATCTCGTCCCAAAATTCATCGCCTCTATCAGGTAAAGTATCTTTTAACTTCCTGCAATGTTTTTCAAAATCAATCTCAAATTCCTCGATCGTGGGTACCGGATTCAGCTCGGCTATCGGTCCTCCCCTTCTGTTTAAACCGTCACAATAATTGAATTCCTCCCAGATTTCGCCAATATACTTTTCGCCAAGGTTGAACAACAAAGGCTTGTATTTAGCCGGATTTTCAGCCATTTCAGGCCAATATTTAAATACTACAGAAGTTAATGCGGAAGGAAGCTCCCCGCTAAATCCCTCGTAGCGTTTAGCGTAAAGCTTTTCCATCTCCTCGTGCCGACGGATTAGATTATAAAAATCTTCAAGTCCCATGATTTGTTACTTTAAAGGATTAAATTCCTTACAAGTTAGGGCAGAATAAGTGAAAAATCAAACTTTTCGATCGAGCACAAAAACGCCACACACATCTTCGCTGTCGTAGGTTGAACCGATGATTTGCTTGTCGGTAATGCGCTGTGTTTCGAAAGTGTTGGGCAGGTAACTGATCTCCCGGCCATTTTGCAGGGCTTTTACTTCAACGCTCTCCAGCAGCAGTTTTCCGTTGCTTAGGGTGCCTTTTACCTTTTCGGTAACATGAATGCTGTAGTTGTTTTCCACCTCTTCGGTAAACGAGAATACGCCGCTAACCTCGTCGCCGGTTTGTGTTAGCTCCACCTCTCCTACTGAATTTCCGTATTCAAAATCTTCGTTGTATGTCCAGCTCCCTGAAATGTTCATCGTAGTAATTTTGCGGCAAACTTAGCAAATTTCCGGTTTGTAGGAATCAACAATTAGGACACGAATGTTTTGTAATGACTCCACCCCTCTCTCTGTCGGGAGCTAAACGCGCATTCAGCCTGCTTGCAAGCTATTATTATAACGAATAAGTGTTTGAGTTGATTAATATTTTAGACTGAAGGGACGTTACCTTGTGCTCGTCGTATTTTATTGCACCGTCCTTTAGGGCGGTGATTCCGGATAAAAACAGGAACCAGGCTTTAGCCTTTAATAGTCGTTAATGGCAAAGCCCTTTCCTGAAGTGTATTTTTATCACCGGGCTAAAGCCGCGGTGCAAAAAATAAAACCAATCCCCCCTCTTCCCCTCTCTCTGTCGAGAGCTCCCCTAACAAGGGGAGCCGGTTATTATTCAGTTTTGAAGCTTATTTGAGCTACTCTTCCCAATAATAGTTTACTAAAGATTTTGTTTCGGTACTTCTAATACCGCTTTTAACGCTGGTTTGGCTTTCTTCTGCCTGTCGAAAAGAAGCGGGTAATTTGTTCTGCCGGGGATGGGGTACCCGTTTTTCCACGACATGTCGTCCTGCACTCCCCACAAGGTTACCCGGTCAATTTTGTCGCGTTTGTTGTAAAAAATCCGGAACAGCTCTTCGTACCTTTCGGTTAGCTGTTGCTGTACCTCCTCAGGCAGCCCGTCTTTATACGGGTCGAGGAATTCCTCAAATTCTTCCAGCTGAAACTGAGGGTGGCTCATCACCTGTCCGATAATCTGCCCCTCTTTTGTTAGCGGGAGGACATCAATATCCAGTTCGGTTATCATAACCTTTACACCCAATGAGGCAAAGGTGTCGATGGCTGCCTCGATGTATTCATTTTTGGGGAAATTCAGTCCCCAGTGTGCCTGTATTCCAACACCGTCGATCCTGACTCCTTCTTTTTGCAACATCCGCACCATGCGGGCTATGCCGTCTCGCTTTTCAGGGCGCCAGGCATTAAAATCGTTGTAATACAGTTCGGCATCCGGGGCATACTGGCTGGCATATTGAAAGGCATATTTAACCAGTGTGTCACCGTCGCCAACTGCATTTACCCAGGTGGTAGGCCGATACGACCCATCGTTATCAATCACTTCATTCACCACATCCCAGGCATGTACGCGCCCGGCATACCTTCCGGCTACTGCCTCGATGTGGCTGCGCATACGCTCGATTTGTTCGTGCGGAGTATTGGGATTGCCCTCTTGGTTAATAAAAAACCAATCAGGAGTCTGGTTGTGCCAAACCAGGGTATGCCCCACGATGAACATGCCGTTTTTTTCACCAAATTCCACAATCCGGTCGGCCGGTTCAAAATTATAAACTCCGGGACGAGGGTTTATGGGAGCCGCTTTCATCGAATTTTCAGGCGTTATGGTATTAAACTGACTGGTTATAATGTTCCGGGCAGCCGTATCTCTCTCGGAAATGACAAGTCCGTTAACGGCACTACCCAGTTTAAATGCACCAGCATAGGCTTCTTTTAAACTTTTAGGGGCAGCTTCCCCATCGGTTTGTTCTGATTTTTTTTGAGCACACGACGAAATCAGGAAAAGACTTAAAACGAGAATAATCGCATTTTTCATTGGATTGGATTTTACTTTGGTTGTTTAGAGTAGTTAAAATAGAAAAAAGATTTGTTCTTTCCGGAAAAGCCGGGAAAATATAAACGCAGGATAAAAATATTTAATGAAACGTTTTGGCAATTGCTTTCCCGGTGATACGTGAAAAGTAGCTTGTTCC
The DNA here is from genome assembly GCF_041583095.1 of Draconibacterium sp. Classification (NCBI taxonomy): domain Bacteria; kingdom Pseudomonadati; phylum Bacteroidota; class Bacteroidia; order Marinilabiliales; family Prolixibacteraceae; genus Draconibacterium; species Draconibacterium sp. Next base: position 7,901 of record NZ_JBFHGM010000098.1, on the reverse strand, counting down.
GAACGAAAAATTTATGCAGAATCTTTTGAAAAAGGGAATAGTAAAGTTGTGTATTCACTGTAGTGTGCAAACGAGCTGTAGCAAAAAATCTGACTTCATCTTTATTTATGAAACTTATATCCCACGGAAAACATAAATGCACGATTCCGGGCAACAATGTCGTCATTGGCTTGTGGTGAAATATTGTTCAGTCCAAAATGGCTTGTAAATTCAAATAAAAATGAGTTGAACTCAATTCCTCCGCCAACTGCTAATCCAAGCCCAAGGCGTTTTAAATCATCGTCTTCAGAATCTCCCCAGGCAATATCCCACTCATCGCTGTAGTTTTCGCCACCACCCGATTCTTCCATTTTTGCTTTGCCGTTAAGCCCAATACCAATGTATGGACCGGCCATACCGTAAATCCTCGTCTGGCCAACATCGGCGTACAACTTTCCGTACACAGGCATATCGAGGTACCAAAGATTAACTTCTGCCTCAGAGCTATACGTAATACCTTCGAACGACTCCGATTCATCCAGTTTTATCCCCTTTGTTGTAAGTAACAAAGCGGTTTCAATGCCGGCGCCTTCGTTAATATCCCATTCAAAAGTCGGCCCCAAATGAAACCCCGATCTCATGCTAAAATTTTCGCTGGCCGATTCTCCGTCCTCTTCCAAAAACAAGTCAGACAAGGTATATCCGGCCCTTATGCCAATGGTTTGAGCAAACAGGCTGCACGAAAAAGCTGTAAACGCAGCCAAACCCAATAAGCGGGTAAATGTTTTCATAACCTTTGGTTTTTGGTTTATAGGTTTCTATACGTTGCACCGAAGTTTTTGTTAGGACTGAGCAGGATAATACAATCGGTGAATCAAAAACAGATAAATTCTACTATGGTAAGAATTCATAAAAAACAATCATGATTTATGGGATCACCAACAGGGATGAAAGGATATCAATATTGTTTCACGCAAAGAAAAGAAGAAGCGCAAAATTCGCAAAGGTATCGAATCTGTTTTGCGAGCTTTGCGAAAACTTAGTGATCTCTGCGTGAACTTTTTTGTTTTTACCAAAGTGATTTTCAGAAAAAAAGGCCGCTTAATAAGCGACCTTTCTGTGTTCTGTTATGTATTTAAAACTTAGTCTTTAACAACCGTTAAAACAGGTTTTAATGAATAGGTTCCGTTTCCTTTGTCAACAACTGATTTTGAAGCATCAAAATCAAGCAGCATACTAAATGTTTCTCCATCGGCAATCGAGTCGTGAACGTTTACTTTTAGCCCCGATTGTTGTGCCGATGGCGTATCCATTTCCAGGGTATCTTCGCCAATTACAAGCTGGTTGTTTTCGCCCAGTATCAGACGTATTTGCGACAGGTAACCGGCCGGAATTTCGTCATCAGATAACTGAATACTGACACCGTCCATTAACTCCAGTAAGTTGATCTGGCCCATGGTATCCAGCGTCAGATCCATCCAGTTGCCTTCAGTAGTGTCGGCATCGTTCACATTAATACGCAGGCCCTGTATATCAACAAGTACGGCGGAGTATTCAGCCGGAGCATCGGTTAAATCTACTTTTAAGGTACCGGTTCCGGCCTTGTTGTCGTCGTCGCTGCAAGCCACAAAAAATGTTGCTGCAATTATAAAAATTGTAATAAATTTCTTCATGATGGTTTTGTGTTTATTAAAAAATATAAGGCAAATTATTGAAAATTGTTGAGAACATCAACATTTCAACAGCAAAAATGATTCAGCTAACCTGTTCCCGACAACACATTCAACAGCTTCCCGCAACCACCATTTCGTATATATTCCGAGTGCTCTTCTGCAGTAGCAAAAGTTTTCCCGCAAATTTTACTACAAAGTACCTCACCCCTGTTTTCGAACAGAAAATCGCGCATCATTTCTTCCATTCCGGGGACGATAAACCTAACTTCTCCCGGGTTTTCTTCAAACCACTTTTCAGCTCCCTGATAAACCGCAGCGCCAAGTGCGCCACAGGCATTGCCACTTAAACCTATTCCTCCTGCAAAACCGGCCAGCATCATTGCTTTTTCTTTGCCGGCTCCCATTTTTTCTGCTACAATACTGGCACAACTTACAATGGGCATGTCAGAACTTTCAGGCATTAAAGCCAGGCTTCCTTCTGCCGTTGAAACGGCTACCGGTGCCAACGGCCAATCAAGCGGGCACAATTCAACGGTTTTCCGGTAATAAAAAACTTTATCTGCCCCAGTATTGATTTCTGGTTACAGTTTGTAATATCGCGGCAGTTCACACTCGATTTTCTGCGGCTAAATGAATCAACCAGATCGCGCGCAGTTGAAATAGCCAGCGAAGTGGCAGCACTTGGGTCATTCGTTCTTCGGTTGGCTTCGGCACCGGCTGCAAGAGCGGCTCCCCAAAGCATTCCGCATTGGTGCCCCTCTTGCAAAATACCGCCACATAATGGCCCGGTTGCCTTCACAACTTCTCTGTCGCGCTGTCCGAAATTTTTATTTACCACCGCAAATAGTGCCCCTGTGCACCCCAGTATAAACAAGAGGCTGCGGGCTTCTTTTCTGGTTGAACAGGTGTTTTTCATTTTAGATAATCATTAGTCATTTGGATTTGGATGATTTTAGATTGCTTCTCCGCCAACTGTCGGATCGCAATGACTGACATAACATATTTTAAAGGGAGAGGCTGCTTGCGTTTCTTAAAATCTCACCAAGAATAACAATACCACCACCGTTGTAGGTAAACGATGTTCCGGGTTCGGCCCACCATTCACGATCCAAAACACAAGTTACCGGGTCGTCGCAATCGAAATACAAACGATCCATGTCGTTGGCCGATTCGGTGCCATGAGCAGCACTCCATTCGTCCCAGGCCAGACCCGAGGTCATTGTCAACAGATGCTCAATGGTAATGTATTCGCGGTTATTGGTTTTCAGGTGTTGATGTTCGGGCAGGTAATCAAAAATGGATTGATCTACACTTTTTATAAAACCTTTATCGACGGCGATTCCGATACATGCCGACACAAAACTTTTTGTTACCGACATCACACTGTGCATGGTTTCCGGACCGTATTCCACGTACTCACCATGGTAATAAGGTTTATCCCATGCATACAAATGGCCCGGAAAATACTGTTCAACAACCAGTTTATCGTTTTTGTAGATCAGCATGGAGTGAATCTCGCCAAATTTACCGGCGTAAATCTTGCGGACAGCATCCTGGATAAAACGCTCATCAATATTGGCGTCAGCCGATGTGCCCACATGTATTCCGTCGTTCATTTCTGCCGGAGGAGTTAGAACAACCTCCTCCGTTTTTTTTATTGTTACACGAGCTGGCTCCCAATACTGCCTGCAGTATTACCAATATGAGTAACATTCTTCTGATCAGCAGTTTCATCTGTTTAAAATTTAAGGTTTTTAATGGTAACAGATGGAATTCGCTTCAATACGACTTCTCTAAATAAAAGTGAATTCACATCTGAAGCTCATTTCATGGCTTTCAATTTATGAGTTAGTTGATATTATTTCAGCAATTACAGGACGTGTTTTTTCAATCCTGTTCAAATCGAGTTGGAGTCCGAGTGGCTCGTATACTTTGGCAAAATATTCATAGATTCCTTTTACTGCTTCAAATGGAGCCAAAACCGACTGTGCAGCTGTGGCACCTGAATTATTTACTACGGAAGTATCGATACCTTTGTTTAATAATGCTTTAACTATTTCGGTACGGCAGAAAAAAGCAGCGGTATGCAGTGCGGTAGAACCATCGTTATTGGTTACGTTCAGGTCGGCTCCGGCGTCGATCAATACCTGGGCAATTTCTGTTTTTCCGAATACACAGGCAGTCATTAACGGACTTGAACCACCGGCAGGCTCTTTTTCATTCAAATCGGCTCCCGCTGCAATTATTGATTGTACCGCATTAATGTTGCCGGCAACTACTGCTGCATGTATACTGTTCCCGCTTTGAGGCGCTGTTTTTGTTTCTGTTGTTTCTGTTTTCTGTTCTTCATTGTTTTCAGTTGTTCCTGGATATGCAGTAAAAGCAGCCATTACAAGTACTACCGATAGTATTGCAGTAGCAACGGTTTTTGTGTTAATCTCGCGCTGACGGATTGTTCGCCACGAGTAAATAAGCAGGTTTGAAAGAGCATAGGTTAATAAGGTAACCATCAGGAATTTTACCATCGGCGGAATAGGTAATGCCATTAACGAAAGTGCAACCACACCAAGTACAATTGTGTGTATGATATAAACCGAATAGGAATTGCGGTTCAGTTCGTCCATAAGTGCATATCTTTTATTTAGGCTGTGACGAAAACCGTAAAGGAATACATACAGCAAAGTAAGTTGCGATGCCAGGCCAAAAGCATAATAAGCAACACGGTCGGCAAACTGCGAAATGAAATAGTAATTACGTTGCGGATCGATGATATTGAAAAAGGTATTCAGGGCAACCGCTGTAAAAATACCAAGGGTGAAAGTCAATACAACATTTGCTATAATATACAGTCGTTTATTCGTTTTTGTTGATTCGAACACTTTTAACTTGTAGCAAAGTGTACCCAGCAAAAACGACATAAAATAAACCAGTAAACGCTCGCGTTGAAAATGCAGGATAGCAGAATCGTACCAGCCGTTAAGTCCCAGTTGAGCAATTGTAACGCTGTAAACAACTCCAACCACAAACATTACGATTACGGCTGTTTTCAGGTTTATTTTTAATGACAGTACTTTTGTTTTTGCAAGTACCAGGTAAATCACCTGAAACAGAAACAATACAGGTAAAAACCACAACCAGTTTTGCGCCGGGTTATTGGCATAAAAACTCAGGTCGCTTCCGGCCCGTTCAAAAAAGTGGAAGTATGAGAACCATTCTTCCTGTGGTAAACCCCGTGAATATAAAAAGATGAATTTGTAAGCAGGAATCAACGTAAAAACGGCGATTACCCAGGGAATCAAAATGCGTTTCACTTTTGATTTAATAAATTCGATTGATGTTTTTGACTTCAGCGACATCGGAACCAGATATCCGGAAATAAAGAAGATCGTAAACATTATAAAAAGGTCGAGATACAAACGGATCATTCCAATTGAATTTGCTTTTACGGGATCAACAACGATCCAGGAGTTTTGCAAAACATGTTCATAAACCAATCCTGAGTGTAAAACCACAACAAGAAAGATCATTAATGTTCTTAAATGGTCGAGAAAATAAATTCGTGTTTTCATGATTTTTTATTTAGCCGGAAGCCCGAAGTCCGAAGTTTTTCGTTAGTGTAAAGGTCGGGTGAAGCGTGACGCAAGTCTAATGAACTATGCAGCCAGGAATATGAAGTTTGCTGAAGGCTTAAAACTTATGACGCAAGCATATAAATTATGATGCAACACGTGATGCAAAGCCCTGAAAAGCCTGCTAAATCAGTGTTCTGAGAAGCACATAAAAACATCGAAAAAAACGCTCTCCTCAAAATAAAATATCATCGAAAGAAAGGATAGTATAAGGGACAAACAAACATAATTCGTATTTTTAGGATCGTATTTATCCGAAGCAGTCAACTATGCCTAGTCTTAACACCGCAGAAAAAAGGTTTTTAAATCAAATCACCCAGCTTGTTGAGGAGAACATCTCCAACGAGCAGTTTGGTGTTTCGGAGTTGGCAAATGCGGTTGGAATGAGTCGCTCGAATCTGTTACGAAAAATCAAAAAACTCACCGAATTATCCGCCAGTCAGTTTATTCGCAACGTGCGTTTAAAATATGCTACCGAGTTGCTTCAGGAAGGATCATACACAGTTTCCGAAATTTCGTATAAGGTGGGTTTTGGCAGCCCCTCGTATTTTATAAAATGCTTCCGCGAGTTGTACGGATACCCTCCCGGCGAAATGGGTAGGCAGGAAACGACAGAAGAACAGCAAAACCAGGAAACAGAAACAGAGCTGGAGTTACAGACACCCAATCGGCAAAAGAAGTTCTCGGTTTTATTGATCTCTTTTTTGGCAATTGCGGTTATTGCTGTGGTGTTATACATAGCATTACGCCCTGGGTCCGACACTGGCAATAAGGTGAAATCAATTGCCGTGCTACCCTTTTTAAACGATAGTAACGACACCACAAACGTTTATATCATTAACGGACTGATGGAGGCTACGCTGAATAACCTCCAACAAATTCAGGATCTGAGGGTGATCAGCAGGACTTCGGTTGAGCAGTATCGCGATAACCCGAAATCGTCACCTGAGATTGCAAAGGAACTAAATGCCACTTACCTGATTGAAGGCAGCGGACAGAAAATTGGTAACCAGATTCTGCTCAATATTCAGTTGATAGAAGCTAAAACAGACAAACATTTGTGGAGCCAGCAATACCGCCGCGACACAGAAGACATTTTCACACTGCAGGCCGATGTGGCAAAAAGTATTGCCGAACAAATAGAAGCCATTGTTACACCTGAAGAAATACAACGCATTGAAAAAGCTCCTACCAAAAACCTGGTGGCGTACGACCTGTTTCTGAAAGGATATGATTTGCTTGGTAAACCAACCGAAGAAAACCTGAGAGCGGCAATTCCTTATTTCAAACAAGCCATCAAACACGATGAAAAGTTTGCCCGTGCCTATGCCGGAATTGCCATTGCGTTCTATCTTTTAGACCAGAATAAAGCGGAAAAACTGTTTGCCGACTCCATAAATTATTATGCCGACCAGGCACTTTTTCACGACTCGAAATTGCCACAGAGTTTAACTGCCAAAGCGCTTTTTTATATGGAGCACAGCGAATACGAACTGGCTCTTCCCTATCTTGAAAAGGCGTTGGAGATCAGCCCAAACTCTGATGTAGTTTTAATTTTCCTGGTTGAATTGTATGTGAACTACCTGCCCAATACAGAGAAGTACCTTGAATATGCTTTGAAAGGCCTTGAGATCGATATTGTTGCAGCCTACGATTCATCCGCTGCGAGTTACAGTTACCTGCACATCAGCAATGCTTTTATCCAATCGGGTTTTATTGATGAAGCAGAAAAGTATATTGAACGATCATTGGAATATCTTCCTGAAAACCTTTACTCGCAATATGTAAAGGCTTATATACAATATACGCAGAACGAAGACCTGAACCAGCTGAATAAAAGCTTGCTGGCTACCTTTGAGAAGGACAAAACCCGACTTGATATTTTGCAGGAAGTTGCAAAGTCATACTACTACCTGCGCGACTTTGAAAGCGCAGCAAAATATTACAAAGCCTTTGTTGAGGCCAGGGCAATGTATAAGCTTGACATTTATCCATCCGAAAACGGGAAAATAGCTGTAACCTTTGATAAAGTTGGCGAGCAGGAACTGGCGGATAAATATTTTGAGCAGTACAAAACATGGGCAGAAAATGATCCGTCGATATACAGTAACTTTTCGCTGGCATTTTATTACTCATATAGCGGAGATAACGACAAAGCCATCGATTATTTAAAGGCTTTTACGCAGCAGGACAACTTTCATTACTGGACCATTCTTTTTACACCAATAGATCCGCTGATGGATAATCTGTTGAAACATCCGCAGTATAAAAATGTGTTCCGTGAGATTGAAAACAAATTTAACGCAAACCACAAACGCATAAAAGAATCGCTGGAGGGAAAAGGGCTTTTGTAGCGCATATCACTTCTTTAAAAAATTATCCTTCAACATTCACTTTCCTCTCAATTTGAATTGACCTTATTCATTTCGCTCAAATTAATAATAAAGGAATTTTGGTTGAAATGACTTAAGAATTTGTATTAAAAAACTCACATGGCACATATATAAAATAAAAAAATTATGCTTAGTTTTAAGCAGTACCAATCAATGTAAAAAAGGACGCACAAAAACCAAATAATTAACGCGCATGTGTTTAACACCAAACAATATCAGTATGCCTT
>NZ_JBFHGM010000097.1:0-16249 GCF_041583095.1 Draconibacterium sp. | reverse complement strand
TTTGTGTTTTCTGAAAATCTCGTTCTGAAATATTTTATTGGAACACCGCAATATCGACCACGGATCGTCAATAACCACCCACCCTTCGGCGTAGGCCATACGCGAAAATTCGTAGGTATGGTCGTTTACATTCGTGGTTTCGCGGATAAAAAGCGCATCGAATTCGTTTATTTTATCAAAATCGTTTTTTGTTATAAACTCAGCATACAAACCTTTACGGTTGGCCGCCGCTTTAAACTTTTGAAGCGCCCGTTTGCACGATGGTGGCGTTTCTTCCTCAGGATCAACCAAAATGGCAATGTCGTATTTATAATTGATTAGCGTGGTTTTATTAAAACGCCGCTTGCTAAAATATTTACGTGCAAACTCGTAAATAACCTCAATTTCACTTTCGGGCAATTTGTTTAAGGTAAGTACTTTTATACCCTTAATTATCCATTTCTCCTGTTTTACAAATTCAATCTCGAAAAGCGGCGTTTCAAACAGCAGGTAAAGCCGGTTGGCAATTGCGTTAAACCCTTTTGTGGCTGTCTGTCCGAAATAGATCTTCAACTGAAATTTATCGTCTTTTACTTTTTGCAGCGCTTTGTTTATCAATTCATCAATATCGTACGATGTGGAATGGATTACCTTCAGCATTTTAAAATCACGCAGTGTAACCGAACTGGGAATTACACGGTGCCCGCGGGCTGCAGCCAGCAACGACACATAATAACCGTAACTCTGGTATTTGTACGAACTGCAGAGATTAAAAACACGTATGTCGGCACTGTTCTGGTAAACCGGGTTGCTAATGTATTCTTTTACCGAAATAACTTTAGCGTTTACATCGGTAAAAGTCCATTTGTGTGGTTGGTTGATTACGATAATATTTGTGGTCTTTTTCCGAACCTCTTCCGCTTCCAAACTCAATTCCATTTTTACAGCATCTTCCCCACTCGCGTAATAATCAGCAATGGTATGCGACTCCTTAAATCCCTTTTTTTTATACCACTCAATCAGCTCGTTGTTTTTCGACTGAACCTCGATCAATATTTTTTGAAAATGATTTTCAATTGCCAGGTTCTTCACATAATTCAACATGAAAGTACCTAAACCGAAATTTCGGTATTCTCCCACCACTGCAATCGAATAAATTCGTAGTGCATGTTTATATTTAAACAAAGTGAGTGCCCCGGCGGGAGTTACTTTTTTGCCTTCTTTCAACTCTACAATTAAAACATCCTGAAACGCACTATCCAGGCTGTGTTTGATACTTTTGCGAGAACTTTTTTGAAACTGCGGAAAAGATTCGTTTTCCAGCTTTTCAAGGAAATTAAAATCACCAGGCTGTGATTTTCTGATATTCAAATCCATTTATTGCGTTATTAATCAAAACTAATTGAAACCTAATTAACACTTCAACCCCGTTATGTTTTTTGTAGCATTAAACGCTATAACTTATTTTCGGGATCAATAAAATGAATACGCTTTCCTATTTTATTTTATTGACAAGCAAAAATACAATATTGAAACATTAATTGCGATATTTGTCGGCGAATTATGCAAACAGAAATAACCATACTTATTTATTTTGTTTTTATAGTTGGGATAGGCGTTTATTCAGCCTTTCGAATCAAAAATCCATCGGATTATTATGTGGCCGGGAAAAAAGCCGGATTACTGCCTGTATCCGGTAGTTTACTCGCCACAATTCTTGGCGGATCGGCATTAATGGGAACCATTGAATTAAGCCAAAGCAGAGGTTGGGCAGCACTATGGTTCTTGTTTTCCGCAGCAATAGGTTTGTTTCTTCTGGCACCAATTTCAAAATATGTAAGCCGCTACGGAAATTATACACTCCCTGAATTGTTAGGAAAGTTCTTTGGCCGTAAAGCCGAACGATTTTCAACCATTATCATTCCGTTGGCGTGGTTGGGAATTGTAGCAGCTCAAATAATTGCAGCAGCTCAAATACTGCAGGGACTTGGTTTTATTTCGTATCAGAATGCGGCCATTTTATCCGGACTGGTTTTTATTGCCTACACCTTGTTGGGCGGCCAGTTAAGCATTCTGAAAACAGATACCTTGCAAGCTGTATTAATTATTAGTGGCTTAGCGGCACTGCTGTTTTTTGCCATTCAATCGCCGGAACATACGCAGGTGGAGCCTTTAAAATTTTCAGCCTTGTTCAATTCAAAATTTACGGTGGTAGACCTGATCGTTCTGTTAATGACATATTCGGTAACATTTATTGTGGGGCCCGATATTTACTCGCGCCTGTTTTGCGCCGGAAGTGAAAAAACAGCACGAAGAAGCATAATAATTGTGGCATCAATATTAATCCCCGTATCGTTTGCCCTCACCTATTTAGGTGTTTATTCCGGAAAAGAAAACGAAGGAATTATGGCATTTGCAGGCCACCTGCTTCCGAACTGGGCCTATGGTTTGTTTATCGCGGCATTGCTTTCTGCGGTAATGTCATCGGCCGATACTACATTGCTCACATCAAGTATGATTCTAAGCGAATTATTCAGCGGTAACCTTGAGAAAAAACAAGCGCTTCCTCTCACCCGCTGGCTCGTTGTTGTAATTGGGGCTTTAAGTCTGCTTATATCGCTGTATATTACTTCAGTAATTCAGGCTTTACTTTTGGCACTCAGTTTTTTCTCCGGGGCCTTTGTTGTGCCTGTATTGTGCGGATTGCTGGGTTTTAAAGTAAACAACAAAAACGTAATTTGGGCTATTGTTGTTGGAGGGATCACAGCTTTGGCAGGCAAACTTATAACTTTATTCGATTATCAAAGTCTTGGAAACGGCCTTATTATTCTTAGCTATTTTGTAAACAGCCTTTTTTTGTTTATCAGACGAAAATCAGGAAACTCATCTGTATCAACATATCTCAAAGTTTAGCAGATTTTAAATTCTTCACAATTTGATCTGAAATTACTTATCCATATTCAATCTTCACACAATTGTTTTTATTTTGTTGCCCATAATTATCGTTACCATACGAAATTATTGCTTAAAACTGTCGGGAGGGGACATTCGACAATTTAAAGATGCTGAACTAAACAAGAGGGGACTATGAAATACAAGCAGCTTATAGAAAGCCTGGGAAACGAATATTTCTTTTATTCACATAATATAGATGGTGATTACCTTTATATTAGCCCATCGGTTAAAAATATTTTGGGTTACGAAGTAGAAGAAGCAAAACTTGGTCTTGTAAAACACATGACCGACAGCGAATTAAACAAAAAAACCATTGAAGTACTTAAAAAAAGTGCCACTGGTGAAAAGCAAAAAACATTTCAATTTGAATTGTATACAAAAAGTGGCTCGATTAAAGTTATAGAAATTACCGAATCGCCATTATACAACGAAAAGGGAGAGCTGATATCGATTGAAGGCGTTGCCCACGACATTACCAGGCGTATTGAGCGCGAAAAAACCATCAGAGAGCAAAACGAAAAACTTAAACAACAAACCGAAGAACTGGAGGCGACCATTGCCGATTTGAAACAAACGCAATCGCAATTGGTACAGTCGGAAAAAATGCGTGCGCTGGGAAATCTGATTGCCGGTGTGGCGCACGAAATAAACACCCCTATTGGAGCGATAAACGCTTCCGTTGATAATATTTCCCGCTCGCTTGATGAGTCAATGCAGAACCTATATATCCTCTTCACTCGTCTATCTGAAAAAGAGTTGGTAGTTTTTCTTAAAATAATGAACCTTATCGACCGCTCGAAACCGGCTTTGATTTCAAAAGAAAAACGCTATTACAAAAAACTGATAAAAGAAAAGCTCGACAATGCAGGATATGAGGATACGCTGACTATGACAGATCATGTAATTTATCTGAACCTGTACGAGGTTGTCGATCAAATAATACCGCTATTGAAAGTTGATAATCCCGCGTTCATTTTGAAATCTATCCGTGATATATATTCTGTTCGAAAAAATTCGGAGAATATAAAACTGGCAGTTGACAAAGCATCGAAAGTAGTTTACGCTCTTAAAAAGTTCACCCACAAAGATCAGGGTGCAGACAAAGAACTCAGTAACCTCAAAGAAAATATCGATATGGTTCTTACCTTGCACCATAACCGCATAAAACAAGGCATTGAAGTAGTTCAGAATTATGATGATGACATTCCGCTAATTAAGTGTTACCCCGACGAATTGGTGCAGGTATGGACAAATTTGATTTCTAATGCTATACAGGCAATGGATAACAACGGGCAGCTAACAATTAACATTAAAAATCTGAGTGAACGTATTCAGGTTTCTATAGCTGATACTGGATGTGGTATTCCTGAGGAGATTCACGAAAAAATATTTGAACCCTTTTTTACAACTAAAAAAGCCGGAGAAGGAACAGGAATCGGGCTTGAGCTCGTTTTAAAAATTATTGAAAAACATGGGGGGAGTCTGGATTTTGAAAGTAAGGTAGGTGAAGGAACCACATTTATTATTACTTTACCGGTTAATTAATTCAGTTATGAAAAAAAAGGCAATTGTTTGTGTTGACGACGAGAGTATAATTCTCGACAGTTTGGGAGAACAAATAAAAAACATTTTCGGCAACGAATACCTATACGAATCGGCAGAAAATGCCGAGGAAGGGCTGGAAGTTATTGAAGAGTTGGCGAATGAAGATGTAGATGTGCTGGTTATTGTTTCTGACTGGTTAATGCCGGGTAAAAAAGGCGATGAGTTTTTAGTAGAGGTTCATAAAAAATTCCCCAAAATAATAAAAGTAATGTTAACCGGACAAGCTGATGAGGAGGCTATAAACAATGCTATTAAAAATGCAGAATTACATGCGTACATTTCAAAGCCATGGTCATCTGAGGATTTGGAAAGAGTAATAAAAACAGGTTTGTCTAAAATTGAAAAGAAGGTTTAGATGAAAAAACAAACAATTATTTGTGTTGACGATGAAGAAATAATCCTGGAAGCAATACAGGAACAACTTCAGTCGACATTTGGTGAAGAATACAATATTGAAACATCGGACAGCGGAGAAGATGCTCTGGAGTTTTTTAAAGAGTTGATTGAGGAAGGTCAACAAGTTCCGGTAATTATATCCGACTATATTATGCCGGGAATGAAGGGCGATGAATTATTGAAGGAAATACACAAACTTTCGCCCGAGTCATTAAAAATATTATTAACCGGTCAGGCCAGTATCGAAGGAATTAGCAATGCCATAAACAATGCACAACTTTATCGTTATATTGCAAAACCCTGGGATAAAGATGACCTGGTATTAACGGTAAAAGAAGCAGTAAAAAGTTTTCTACAGGAAATTAAAATTCGTAAACAGAACAAAGAACTGTTGGAGCTGAATGCCTCGCTGGAAGTGCAGGTTGCCCAGCGCACCGAAGAATTAAGAGAAGCCAATGCTGCAAAAGATAAGTTTTTCTCCATTATTGCACACGATCTGAAAAGCCCTTTTAATGCGCTGTTGGGACTATCAGATGCTATGCTCGAGAACTGGGCAATAATTGAAGATGAAAATAAGCTGGAGTTTGTTCAGGATATCAACGATACCTCAAAAAATACCTATGCTCTGTTACAAAACCTGTTGGAATGGTCGCGCTCGCAAATTGGCAGCATACAAATTAGTCCTGTAGATATTAATCCCGTAGAGTTGGTTAATGAAAATATTGAGGTCTTAAAACAGCATGCTGAATCAAAACAGATCTCCGTTACAAATAAGATAAATGGTGAGGTTATTTGCCATGCCGACAAAAACATGATTTCAACTGTTTTCCGCAACCTTATTTCCAATGCCATTAAGTTTACTAACATTCAAGGAAATATAGAGATAAGCTGTTGTACGCAAAATGAATTTCATGAATTTTGTATTACCGACGATGGTATAGGCATGAATGAAAAAACAAAGAATGAGCTGTTCAATCTGAATAGTAAAACGCAGCGCGCCGGTACGTCGAAAGAAAGCGGAACAGGCCTAGGGCTTCTTCTTTGTAAAGAATTCGTGGAAAAGAACGGTGGCCAAATATCGGTTACCAGTAAGGAAAATGAAGGCAGTACCTTCTGTTTCACCTTACCGGTAGCAAAATGAACTACCTCCTGACAAGCTACCAAGGTATTAAAAAGGGAATTCTTAAGAATGATTCAAGCATCGGAGAATTAACTCATTTATCCCGATACGCCCCTGCTATCGGGATTAGTTCGACTTCTCATTACAATTCGTTTCTCTCCCGTAATGAGAGTATCACTGAACTAAATTTCGGCTGTTAATTCATCCAGAAATTTGTGATACTTATCCTCCATCAGTGGCTTTAACTCAGCGTTTACCCACTGATGGTAATCGTTTAGCCATTTGCGTTCCTTATTGGTTAGCAAATCAACTTTTATCAACGAAGTGTCGATAGGGCAAAGTGTAAGCGTATCAAAACCAAGGAAACGCCCGAATTCTGTGGTTTCGCGTTCAACACAAACCATCATGTTTTCGGTCCGAAGTCCGTATTGCCCTTCGCGGTAAAACGCAGGTTCGTTCGATAACACCTGACCGGGCAGCATCAGGTTTTCGTTGTATTCCAGGCGGATTGACATTGGCCCTTCGTGTACATTTAGAAAATGACCAACTCCATGACCGGTTCCGTGGCCGTAGTTCATACCGTTTTCCCATAATGCCTGTCGCGCAAGAATATCAAGGTGACACCCCTTTACTCCGTATGGGAATTTGGCTTGTGTTAAACCAATCATTCCTTTCAGGGTAAGTGTAAAATCAGTTTTAAACTGATCAGAAACTGCTCCTAAAGCAACTGTGCGGGTAATATCGGTAGTTCCATCGATGTACTGACCACCAGAATCAAAAAGCACTACCCCGTCGGCTTCCAACGGCAAAGCATCTTCGGCTCCAATATGAAGATGAACAAGCGCACCACGGCTTTTGTAGCCAACAATAGGAGGAAAACTTTCGCCTTTAAAATCCGCTTGTTTAGCCCTAAACTCGGCCAGTTTTTTCCCGAATTCGTAATCTGTTATCGTTTCTTTTCCAATTGTCTGTTTTAGCCATTGTAAACACTTAACCAATGCCACACCGTCTTTTCTCATTGCACTTCTGAAACCTTCCAGCTCTGTTTCATTTTTTATGGCTTTTTGAATGGCCACCAGCGAAGTCCCTTCAACAAGCTCGTTTTTACCTGACAAGGCACTGTAAGCCGCAAAATTTAAAGTTGACGGATCGATATAAATCGTCTTCCCATTAATTTCTGACAGGTAGCTGTAAAAAGTAGTATAATCTTTCACCTCAACACCATCGGCTTCAAGTTTCAATTTTAGCTCTGATTCGATCTTGGCAGGATCGACAAAAAGTACACTTTCATTCTCGCCAATAACGGCAAAAGCAGTAAAAACCGGATTGTAAGGCACATCCGAACCACGCAAGTTATATAACCATGCCAGTTCGTCTAACATCGATACGATATGAATATCGGCACCAAACGAAGCTAAATCAGCAGCAATTTTTTGTTGTTTTTCAGGTCGTGCAACTCCGGCATATTTTACGTTCAACTCAAAAACTTTATCGTTGGGAACAGCCGGGCGGTTTTCCCAAATGGCTTCCAATAAATCGGGTGTTTCCACCAGTTCGATATCTTTTTTCAAAAAGCCTTTTTGCAAACTCCTAAAAGCGCCAACTGTCAGCGATTGCGCATCGAGCCCCACTTTACTTCCGGCTGGCAAACTATGGCTCAGCCAGCTGTCGGGCGATACAGCATCCGTAACGCGCAACTTCTGCATTTCAATGCCGGTACCTTCCAACTCTTCCTTAGCCTGTAAGAAATAACGTGAATCGGTCCACAAAGCTGCTTTGTCAAGCGTTACCGCTACCAAACCATACGAGCCTGTAAATCCCGAAATGTACTCGCGTGTTTCCCATCGCTTTGGGAGATATTCACTCGAATGTGGATCGGTACCTGAAATGTACCACGCATCAATACCGAGCTTTTTCATTTCGGCTCGCAAGGCCGTTAGTCGTTGTTTTATTTCTGTCTTCATTGTTTATGCCTTTGCGCCTTGAAAATAGTCTTTTACAAATTTCTTTATGGAGGGGGCAGGAATATCATCGTAATTCATTTCTTCTTCAGCGTAAAACTTATAATCGAGAATATCGTCCATCGGTTTCAGTTCCTCAACCGATTCGGCTGTAACCTGAAATGCCATATCGAGTGTAAATACCGTGTACGCCGAAAAAATATATTGGTTTGGCGCTGAGCCCAGGTATTTCAAGGCTTTTACTTTTAAACCCAGCTCCTCTTTTAGTTCGCGTTTTACAGCATCTTCTGCCGATTCCATTGGGTCGATAAATCCGCCTGGCAGATCTAGTTTACCGTAATTGGGTTCAACACCTCGAGTTACCAGCATTAATTTTCCGTTATCATCGGTAACTAAAGCAGCCACAGCAGCCGCCGAGTTTATGAATAAATGGAAACCACAGCCAGCACATTTTAATGAACGCTCGCCGGATTTGTTAAACTCTGCCGAACCACATTTCGGACAATATTCTAAAACTTTTAAAGGATGGGTATCCATTTAATTCAATTTGCGAATGATGATTAACAATTTATGATTTAAGATCTTTCCTTCGTAAATCGTTAATCGTCATTCTACATTCATCATTCTATTATTTCTATGGCTTTTAGCCAGTCGACAAATAAATTTGGCCAGTTATCAGCCGGAATTCCGTTTTTGCGAATACCAAAGCCGTGACCTCCTTTTTGAAAAATATGCATTTCTGCCGGCACGTCAAACTCTTTCAGTTTCGAATAAAAACTGATTGAATTTTTTGGCACCACACTTTTATCGTCGTCGGCCAAAACCAAAAATGTTGGAGGCGTTTCAGCACTCACATTTAACTCGTTCGAATATTTACGGATCAGCTCTTTATCATGTCCTTTGCCGATTAGGTTTCCGCGAGATCCCAAATGAGTAAATTCTTCATCCATGGTAATTACCGGATACAACAACAACATAAAATCGGGCCGGCAACTTTGCTGTTCAATCTTATCTGAACTTTCTTTATTTCCGTAATCGAAAACGGTTCCGGCAGTTGACGCCAGGTGACCACCCGCTGAAGAACCGGCAATTCCAATCTTTTCAGGGTTGATGCCCCACTCTTTTGCATTGGCACGCACAATTCGAATGGCTTGCCGTGCATCGCTCGACGGAACTTCGTGATTTTCGTAGGGCAAACGATATTTTAATACAATTCCGGTAATACCTTTTGACTGTAGAAAACTTGCAATGTCGTATCCCTCGTGGTCCATTGCCTCTACCCAATAACCACCGCCCGGACAAATTACCACGGCAGCGCCGGTATTAATTTCGGCTTCAGGCGAAAAAACATACATTTCTGCTTCCGACACTTTTCGTACACGTACTCCGTCGTATTTCTCTTCGGGCTCGGTCATGCCGTTGTCGTTTGGTGCGCCGTTTGGCCACACTTTTACTATTTTATTTTGTGCGATAACAATTACGGTTAGTAATGAAAAGACTAGGATTAGGTTGATTTTTTTCATCTCATTAAAATTGTTTAGTTCATTTGTATGTGATGTAACTCCCGATAAATTTTGATTCTTCCTGTTTGCGATTTGAAGAACAAAAATTCATGTTCGTTTCATTATTATTTAGTTTTTGCTCCAACAAAATAATGCTCCTTTTCGGCAAACAATACATTGAAAGTAGTTAGCGAACCATAGGCACGCGTTATGTATTGCTGAATATTTACTTTTTCTTCGTCGGTAAGCGATTTACTGCTGTTTATATTTTGCTCCAAAACACGCAGCCTGTCGCGTAACATTACAATTTTGTGAAAGAAGGTTTCAACAGGAATTTCCTTTGGTTTTAAATCCGGATTGGCCGGTTGAAGTATCATCGTTCCGCCTTCCCATTTTTCGCCTAAAGGAACCACTTCATTCAATGCTGCATGTTTATCAAGTACATAGCTTAAAACCTTCTCTATTTCGCCAATTGAAAGTTGCGATTTTGGTGCAGCTTCATTTGCTTCCAAAACCGTAAGGTCGGTATTTCGCTTAGTAATCTCTATTTTACCGCCACGCTCAAAAAATATTTCGTAAGCAGTAAGGTTGTCTTTACTAATTATTCCTTCTCCGTACCGCGGATGTTCAACCCTTGTTCCAACAGTTAAATCTTCCATTTTAAGTTTAATTTATTGATTGGTTAAGATAAAATATTTTCAGGAAAAGTGTACAAGATAGCTACCAACTGTTAATATTCTGAGGCCATAATCAAACGTGGCTGCCCCTTCACACGTTTACGTTTTACTTCGTAATCGCGGGTATACGAAATTACAGAAACCCCTTCATTCATATAACCACCAAACTGTGTAAGCTGCCCGAAATGATAATTTCCCTGCATTTGGAAAGTATGCAGGTAAGGCAGGCAAGCGGCAAAATCGTTACCGTAAGTTATTAATGCCGTTAAAAAATACAGCGTTACATCGTAGCCCTGGAAACTAAAATTATCAGGTTCCGTTCCGAAATTGTTCTTGTATTTTTCAACAAAATTAATGGTTTGCTTATTCGTATAATCGGTGTAATATGGCGCAATGTATTTCAGTTTCAGATTATGAAACTGTTCCAACTGAATGCTCGAATAGTTTGGATAACGGTTTGAACCGATCAAGGTAATCGAATACTCATCAGACAGGTTGTTTAAATTCGAAATGGCCACACTTAACTCGCCTTCGTTTTCCGAAGGAATGTAAACCACATTTTCTTTGGTTTTCGACATTATTCGTCGCAGGCCAAAACTGCCTTCGTTTTCAAAATCGTAAATCGTAAAGTTAACTCCCTCGAAACTGCTTAACATTCCTGAATTGAAGAATTTTTCGCGCAATAATTCAACCAGTTCGCCTTCGGGAGTTCCCGAATAATTCGAGGTTTTTAAAATAATGAAGTTACTGTTAAAGTGCTCTTCGGCCATCATCTCTGCCGTTTGACGAGTCAGGTAATCGCGCGACGGATTTACCTGAAAGTAATTGGAATTCGATTGTGTAATCGCACTCTGCGAAGCAAGTGGCGAAACAATCGGAATCCGATTCTTCGCTGCGTATGCTGCAATTTCCTGCTGTACCCTGGGGAAAATTGGCCCGATAATCAAATCAGTCAGGAAAAAATCGTTAGCCATAAAATACTGGCGTATCGAATCTTTGTTTCGCTGTGTATCAAAAACATTAAGTTTTACATTAAAACCAATATTCTGCAAGGAATCAACTGCTAAAAGTACACCTTCATAAAACTGCACGAAGTTTTCACTTCCGCCGTAAAACTGTTTAAACAATTCCTTTCGCACTTCCAATTCAATGGTTGTGTCCTGCGCAATTTCTGTTTCCTCACTTGTAAAAAGTGCTGTTGAATCAATTACCAGATCTTCACGGTTCAGCGTATCATTCGCTTCGTAATAAAATGGTAAAAACAAGGCTACATTGTATGTTTTCCCCGAAGACGAACCTGAAAAATCAGGCACACACGACTCGGGAATTTCTACCGGCATTTCCACCGCATAAAATTCTTCCAGCATTTTAGCCGAATCAATATCGGCAATCACAATGTTGTCACTTTCTGGCTGAGCAAAAACTTCCTCAGGTTTTTTAGGAATTAAAATGGTTTCGCCATATGCCAGATTCCGACGATCGAGTATTGGATTATACTTCTTAATGTCGGGAATACTAACATTGTATTTTTTGGATAAACCGTATAAAGTCTCGCCCCTTTCCACCAAATGCTGTTCAAAAGCTTCTTCGTTTACCGGTTTAGCCATTGGTTCGCTGGCTTCTGCAACCGGAATTTTAATTACTGCTCCTGCCGGAAATCCCGTATTCAAAATTGGATTTATCACTTTTAGCTCCTCTTCCGACACATTGTATTTGCGGGTGATACCCCACATGGTTTCACCCGATTCAATAATGTGTTCGATATAATTTCGACCACCAGCATATTCAATTGGCTGGGGTT
Organism: Draconibacterium sp.; assembly: GCF_041583095.1. NCBI lineage: Bacteria > Pseudomonadati > Bacteroidota > Bacteroidia > Marinilabiliales > Prolixibacteraceae > Draconibacterium > Draconibacterium sp. The sequence goes on along the minus strand of NZ_JBFHGM010000097.1, from coordinate 4,253 downwards.
TATTTACATCTCCCACCGATGTGCCGGTTTTTATTATCAATGTCATTCCTGTTTTTAGCTGACTTGCATCGGGATTTTGTGCCAGAATTTCTCCTTCAGTAATTCCGTATCTCCGGGCAAGCGAAAAGAAGGTTTCGCCTGAAACCACCTGATGTACTATTGTGTGCTCGCCCGTTTCGGTTTTTTGAGCTAAATCGTCGGTTTCTGAAGTTGTTTCTTTTTCCCAGTATGGTATATTCAGTTCAGTTCGCTTTTTAAATTTCCGAACGGTTGGATTGTAGGCATACAGTTCCTCCACGGTTATTCCAAACTTTTTGGCTATGGAATAAGCCGTTTCTTTTCTCGACTCAATTTCATATTTGGTAAATCCTGACGGATCACCCTTTTGGTCTGATGAAGAATTCGGAAGTTCGATGCCTTCGACATAAGGAATCTTTAGTACCTGCCCTATCGTTAGTCCTTTATCAATTCCCGGGTTGTTTTCCTCAAGCGCTGATTCTGATACACCAAACTTCTTGCTTAGCGAATAAACAGTTTCGCCTGTGCGCACCTGGTGCATAACAAACTTTTTGCCTTGAAAAATAACCACCTCGTTTTGTGCAAAATTCTGCCCAAAAACCTGTTCGGTTGGTAACAACAGTAAAAATGCCATGCATAGCAGCAAAAGACTTCTCATTAAAAAGTGGATTTAAAAATTCGCTCAAATTTAGTAATTCTGAAAGAACACTTAAATCTTAACGCATAGTTTCGGAATTAATTTCACATATTTTGGGGCAAACACAATCCTAATATTAACACGAACCTTAATTTCATTCACATTTGAAAAGATTTTGACACGTTATTAGTACTTTTGTGCTTTCATTAACTAAAGAAGTTTTTCATGCAGGAAAAGATTTTAATCCTTGATTTTGGTTCTCAATACACACAATTGATTGGACGTAAGGTCCGCGAACTAAATGTTTATTGCGAAATTCATCCTTTTAACCACTTTCCGGAAATTGATGAGAGTGTAAAAGGTGTGATCCTTTCGGGTAGTCCATATTCGGTTCGCGACGAAGATGCACCTCGTCCTGACCTATCAGAAATCAAAGGCAAGCTGCCGGTATTGGGTGTTTGTTACGGAGCACAGTATATGGCACATTTTTATGGAGGCGAAGTGGCTCCATCGAATACACGCGAATACGGAAGAGCAAATCTGGGATTTATCGATCATGATAGTATTCTGTTTGAAAACATCAGTCTGCACTCGCAGGTTTGGATGTCGCATGGCGATACCATCGTAAAACTTCCTAAAAATTATAAAGTAATTGCATCAACCGAAGATGTAAACTACGCAGCTTATAAAGTTGATGACGAAAAAACCTGGGCAATTCAATTCCACCCCGAGGTTTACCACACCACTGAAGGAAAGCAGTTGCTACAGAATTTTGTTACCACAATTTGTGGATGCGAACAAAACTGGACTCCTGACTCATTCGTGGAAACAACGGTTCAGGAATTAAAAGATCAACTGGGTAACGACAAAGTTGTTCTTGGTCTTTCGGGTGGTGTTGACTCATCGGTTGCCGGTGTATTATTAAATAAGGCCATTGGAAAAAATCTTACATGTATATTTGTTGACAACGGATTGCTTCGCAAAAACGAATTTGAGGATGTTTTGCATTCGTACGAAGACATGGGACTAAATGTAATTGGCGTTGATGCCCGCAAAAAATTCTGGGACGATTTGGCCGGAGTTACTGATCCGGAACAAAAACGAAAAATTATCGGTCGCAACTTTATCGAAGTTTTTGATGAAGAAGCACACAAAATACAAGATGTAAAATGGTTGGCACAAGGAACAATTTATCCCGATGTAATTGAGTCGGTATCGGTAAACGGACCTTCTGCAACTATCAAATCACACCACAATGTTGGCGGACTTCCTGAAAAAATGAAGCTAAAAGTGGTTGAGCCGCTTAAACTTTTATTTAAAGATGAAGTGCGTCGGGTAGGTGCTGCTTTAAACATTAAGAAAGAATTGTTAGGCCGTCATCCATTCCCGGGACCGGGATTGGGAATTCGTATTCTTGGCGATGTAACTCCTGAAAAAGTTAGTATGCTACAGGAAGCTGATGCCATTTTTATTAACGGACTAAAAAGCTGGGGACTGTACGACGAAGTTTGGCAGGCAGGCGTTATGTTACTTCCTGTTCAATCGGTAGGTGTTATGGGCGACGAACGTACTTACGAAAATACCGTTGCTTTGCGCGCCGTAACCTCAACCGACGGAATGACTGCCGATTGGGTACATCTTCCCTATGATTTTATGGCAAAAATGTCGAACGAAATCATAAATAAAGTTCGTGGTATCAATCGTGTAGTTTACGATATTAGTTCGAAGCCACCTGCAACAATTGAGTGGGAATAGTTGTTGCAGAATGTAACGAAATCAAATTTGGCAGACTTATTGCGTAATTGTTTCGTTATAAATAAAAAATGAGAATTATGGCTGTAACAAAAATTCAACATATTAAAACAATTGGCTTAGGTATATTTTTAGCTTTCTTTCTGATTGGTCCTGTTTCAGTTCAGGCACAAAACGAAGTGCAGGAAAACCAGGTAAAATTTGCCAGGTTACTGCGTTTGGTTGATGGTTATTATGTCGACTCATCAGATGTTAGCGACTTAACGGAAAAAGCCATTGTTCATTTGCTTGAAGAGCTTGATCCGCACTCTACGTATATTTCGAAAGAAGAAGTGGATAAAATGAACGAACCGCTTAAAGGTAACTTCGAGGGGATCGGGATTTCATTCAACATCTACAAGGATACCTTGATGGTGACTACGGTAATTGCCGAAGGACCTTCCGAGAAAGTTGGATTGCGTGGAGGCGACCGGATTATTGAGGTTGATGGCAAAAACATTGCCGGAATAGGCTTGAAGAATTCGGATGTTTTTGATTTGTTACGTGGCGAAAAAGGGACTAAGGTTGACTTAACAATTGCCAGAAAAGGCGAAACCAATCCGCTTGAATTTACCATTGAACGAGATAAAATTCCTATTTACAGTCTGGATGCTTCGTATATGCTGGATGAGTCTACCGGTTATATCAAACTAAATAAATTCTCGGCAACAACTACAGATGAGTTTTTAGAGGCCATGTCGGATTTAAAAAAGGAAGGAATCCAAAACCTGATTCTCGATTTACGAAACAATGGTGGTGGTTACTTAAAGTCGGCCATTGAATTAGCTGATCAGTTTTTAACCGATGATCAGTTGATTGTTTATACTGATGGAACAAACGATCCGAAAAGAGACTACAAAGCAACAGCAAAAGGTTCGTTTGAGGACGGGAAAGTGGTTGTTTTGGTTAACGAAGGTTCGGCCTCAGCAAGTGAGATTGTATCGGGAGCCATTCAGGACTGGGATCGCGGAGTAATAATTGGCCGTCGCTCGTTTGGAAAAGGATTGGTGCAAAAACCATTCTTCCTGAATGACGGGTCGATGATTCGTTTGACAACCGCACACTATTACACTCCAAGTGGCAGATGTATTCAGAAGCCTTATGAAGAGGGCATTAGCGAATACCGTAAAGATTATGCCAACCGAATTAGTAACGGTGAGATGTTTAATGCCGACAGTATTCATTTTGACGATGAATTAAAACACAAAACACTGGTTAATGGTCGCAATGTATACGGAGGTGGCGGTGTGATGCCTGATATTTTTGTTCCGATGGACACATCTTCGCATTATGCCTACATAAATAACCTCAGAAGAAAGCGGGTTACCTATAATTTTGTTTTGGATTATGTTGATCTTAATCGTGGAGACATTGCGAAACAGTATTCTGACTTTGACAAGTTCAATGACAAATTCGAAATCACTGAAGAGAACATTGAACAGGTGGTTGCCGGTGGTATTGAGGAAGGAATTGAGAAAGACGAAGAAAGTTTATCATACCTTAAAGATGAACTTAAGCGCGAACTCAAAGCTTTGATCGCCCGCGATGTTTACTCCAGAAACGACATGTATAAAATTTTGAACGAAGATGACGATGCTATTTTAAAAGCTCTTGAGGTTTTTGATAACCAGGATAAATATGCAACGCTCTTGGTTACAGTTGATACCGTTGATTAAATTTTATGACTGATATAGTTTTGGAATGGCTCTTAGGTAATTATATTGAAATACTGGGAGCCATTCTTGGTTTAGTTTACATTTTCTTTTCCATAAAACAACACATTTTAACGTGGCCAACCGGGTTATTA
>NZ_JBFHGM010000096.1:0-16453 GCF_041583095.1 Draconibacterium sp. | reverse complement strand
GTCAACAACAATTCCGCTTCCAACAACCTGCCCGGCCAGCGAAGTGCCTGCTCCGCGAGGAATAATACTGGTATTGTTCTCGCGTGCAAAGGCAATAATCTTTTTTATGTCGTCCTTGTTTTTGGGCTTGGTAACAGCCAGCGGCATTTCTTTGTATTGCGATGCATCGGTGGAGTAGAGCACCCGCTGTACGTTATCGATAAAAAGATCGCCCTCGAGTTGGGCTTTTAGTTGGTTGAATTTATTTGTAGTTGTCATATCAGTTCGAAAAACACAAATTTAATAATATTTGTAATTTGTCATACAAATTTCATGCGTTCTGTTTGTTAAAATTTACGATGTAATTTTTATTCAGCCGCGTTAAAATCAAGAAGGATTTTTATGTTTTCAGCCGGATTTTCCTTCAACAGCTCAAAACCTTTTTGCGTTTCCGAACCATGAAGAACCTGCGAAATCAGCGCCTCCGGTTTTAAACGGTTATTTTTCAGGTGTTCAATTGCTTCAGCAAATTCGCCATGGCTAACACGCGAAGTAACAATGGTTCCTTCTTTCCAAATCAGTTCGCGAAAAACCACATCAGTAGGTTCGGCTGCCAGTCCCAGCACACAAACTTTACCGCCGCCAACAATCGACCGGATACAGCCTGTAACCGGATTTACAACGTTCTTTATTTCATCAGGATGACCAACCGCTTCAAAAGCAATGTCAACACCTTTGCCATCGGTTTCTTTTTTAATACGTTCAACCGGATCTTCCTTTTTAGCATTAATGGGAATAACATTATCGTAGTATTTGGTCCCGATTGCTAAACGCTCGTCAATAATATCAACCATAAAAACGGTATTGTCGGTAACCGTACGTACGGCCTGTAAAATGCACAAACCAATTTTCCCCGATCCCCAAATAACAATGCTGTCGTTTTCCTGAACGTTTGCGCGGTTTTTAGCGTGGCAACCGATACTTAAAACCTCAACCAGCGCCACATGTTCGTCGGGAATATTGGCGGGCACTTTGTACAACATAGAAGGAGGCAGCGAAACGTATTCACAAAAAACACCATCCATGTCAATACCGATGAGTTTTAAGCTTGTACATGCCGGATAATGGCCTTTTAAACAGGCCGGGCATTTTCCGCACCAGATAATGGGATCGGGGGCAACTTTATCGCCCACCTGCCAGCCGCTAACACCTTCGCCCACTTCGCTTACAACGCCGCCAAACTCGTGACCCATTATCAATGGGAGTGTTGTGCGTGGATGGAACTCACCGGTGTGAATATGCTGATCGCTGCCGCAAATACAGCCAAAATTTACTTTTATTAAAACTTCTCCCGCTTTGCAGGCTGGTTTTTCAATGTCTTTCCATTCAACCTGCTTGTATTTTGTAAGAACTGCTGCTTTCATTTTTATTCCGTTTTTATATTTCCAAAGATAAAAGGAAAACCTTATGGTTTTTAGGAGAAACTTGTGGATTTCGGAGTATCTCCTCCCTATAATCAATACTATGGAACTAATTTTCTGAATAATAAGAGGGGAATTGATACGATTTAGTAAAATTCTCTGTTTATACTAAAACCTGGTATTTCGGTTTAGCTATATTTTTTGTTACTTGCATATATCAGGTTAAGTATTGATTTACAAACTCATTAATCTATATCAATTGTTATGAAAAAGTTTTTTCTTGTTGCGCTGATAGCCTTGGCAGGCTTTAAATTTTCTCATGCTCAATCAGATGTAGCCGATATGCTACGATTTGGAATACATGATGCGAATCTGTTGATTGAGGCATACCTTGAACCTTATGGCAAAGGTCTTGGTGTAGGGATGAATAATTCATGGTACTATACTGCCGAAACACACAAGTTGTGGGGATTCGATCTGGCCTTTTCAGTTAGTGCGTTCAAAGTTCCGGCGGCGGATAAGACCTTCGACGTAAACGGGCTGGGATTACAATATTTGTATGCGCAGAATGGCCAGAGCATAGCATCAACCGCTGCCGGTGGCGGCGATGGAGTAAGTCTGTATTTTGACGCCGATATTAATGGTCAGACCATTCCGATCGAATATTTTTCTACGCCCGGTGGGAGCGATGTTGATGTTGTTCCGGTTCCTATTATTCAGGCTACATTTGGTTTGTTGCCTAATACCGATGTAATTTTCCGTTACGTACCCAAAGTAGAGTTTGAGATTGACAACGAAGATGCAGAGGCCGGACTATGGGGCCTGGGCTTTAAGCATAATATTCGCGAGTCGCTGCCGGTTATCAAACATTTGCCAATGGATGTTGCGCTGTTTGGGGCGTATTCGAATATCAGCGGTGAGTCAGGAATTGATTTCGACTATACTGTTTACGGTGTTCCAACCCCTGCAGGATATGTACAAGACCCAAATCAAAAAGGAGAATTTGCAACCAAAAATATGAAGTACGGCTTAATCGTTTCGAAAAAGCTTGCGGTAATTACATTTTTCGGATCGCTTACCGGTAACTCCAGTAAAACTACATTTGATATTCTGGGAAAATACCCGGTTCCTGATCCAGCGAAATTGGGCACGGATTTTACGAACATAGAAGATTTATTGATAAATGCCATGACCGAGGAAGAAGATCCGATAGCCTTAAGTTATAAAGATAATTACATCGGAATTGATGCAGGCTTTCGCTTAAAGCTGGCATTTTTTAGCCTGTTTGGCTCCATCAGTAAAGCCAATTATGTAAGTTATAACGGTGGTATTAGTTTCGGATTCCGCTAGTGAAGGAATTTTTTGCGGTTAACATAGATATAAAGGGTGCCTAAAAGGGCACCCTTTTTCATTGAGAGAAGAACCAATTGCAGTTTGTCAATAGATTATGGTACATTCAAACTACTAACTCCGATAACCCGGATAATAAACAAGTTTCAAAGAGGATTTAGGCCGTTCAAAACTAAATTGTAATCCAATCTTATTTAATTTGATTCAAATGATTTCAATTGGCCGGTTGGTCGCTTTTTAGAGAACTTCATTGTAAGATCTTTGGTATCAACATATAGGTCAAAGCCTTGAACAATAGTTTCAAGTTTCGAACTATAATTTCTTAATGTTCTAATCTCTTTGTTCAGAACTTGTTTGTGGATTAAATCAACTTCAATCCTCATTTTAACTTAAAGTTTTGTGATATGAAAACACTAAAATTACTTTTTACAATTTTAATATGTGCAGGCCTAATGGCAGGCTGCAGTCAGGAAGAAGCATTACCTGATCAAAATGATGATTTGCTAAAAAGTGCACAGCCTCATTTAGTTACATTACCATTTAAAGCCGATTTTGTTAATACCTACCTGGAACAGACCGGGCCAGATCCGGTATGTGGAGAATGGAATCCTGCAGAAGGACAATTTTGGATGATGGTTTACGGCGAAGGTGGCGGAAATGCTACGCATTTAGGAAAATTTACTCATCATTTTGAGTTTTGTTGCGATTGGGCCACGGGAATTTATCCCGGACCTAGTGACTACATAAAAGCCTGGTTTGTAGCGGCAAATGGCGATAGTTTATTTCTTCACGTAGAAGGTCAGGTAATGGATGGCCGCCTCGATCATCACCCTGAAGACGTGAACTCCTATTTTGTTGATCCGTGGGAAATAACCGGGGGAACAGGAATGTTTGAAGGTGCTTCCGGACACGGTATGACCGATGATTACAACAGGGATTCCTATCCCGAAAATTCATTTCATCACTGGACCGGTGAAATTACACTAGTTAAAGGGAAAAGATAGAGTAATGTACTTCTCTTCGGAACGACCACCTATCGCGATGAATACTAATGATGAATTAACGGCTAAAGTTTTAAAATTACATGACCATTAGTTTTAATACAATCAGGAAAAATACTGAAGAGAAATCTGAAAAACACAAGCTGCAACTGTAATCCAGTCTTAATGGATCACATCGAAAATCCGGTGGACAATTTTATAAATTAACATGTTTCTCTTGTCTGCCGACGGCCTTCATCTTTGCCTTAAAGCAAAGACGAAGCAGAAAGTTCAAGGCTGCTTTTGGTCCTTCCCCTACATTTTCATAAAACCTAAGTTCGGACGGGTGATCTCCTCGCCCACTCGGAGCTTCCCGCTCTCACTAAGGTTTCATTTCAACTCCGGGCAACGACCAAAAGAGGCCGTCCACCTATGCTACGCCGCTGCATCAAAGCTCGGCCTCGGCCGGTTAGCCGGAAAACAAGTGGTGACGGCGTTAAAAAATTACTGGTGTTTGAGGAGGAACGACGAGTTCAGTAATTTTAGTCGGCATCGCTTAGCTTTTCCGAGGGAAGCGGGCGCAGCCTTGAATTTTTTGTCTACTTTTTGTTTTAAGACAAAAAGTAGAATCCGGCTGATAAGCCAAAAGTATTTTGCTTATGGTAGATGGCTTGATTCAATGCTGAAACATCTGTAGAGAGATTCTTTTTTTTCTTCTCCACCTACTTTCAATGTGATCCGTGTTAATTGATTTAATCCAAGGATTTCATAAGCGTTAGTGGCTCCTCTTGCAATGGTTTTGCAGGAGGCGTTTTTATTAAAACCGTGGTTTTCATTCTCCTTATTAATTTTAGGGTGTTGTTTGTAATGTGCTGACTGGGTGTTCTTTGCTTTAATCCCGGAGTTAAATGTTTTAGTCGTGGAGTACTTCGCTTTCCCCTTGGAGTTAAATGTTCTGATTGCGAACTTCAATGTGTTACCTTCGGAGTTAAATGTTTCAATCACGAAGTTCAATGCGCTACCTTCGGAGTTAAATGCGATGGTCGTAGAGTTCTTCGCTTATCTTGTATTGTCAGATGTTTTGGTCGTGGAGTACTTCGCTTTACCCTTGGAGTTAAATGTTTTAGTTGGCGGGTTGTTTGTTTTACCTCCGGAGTTATAATTTATAATCGCGGAGTTCTTCGATCTGCTTTGCGGGTTCTATGAAGCCCTTTTCAGCACGTCCGAAACGGTTTTGGTGTTCTCCGAAACAATTTCCGTAAAAAATAGGCCAGATAATTATTTTATCCGGCAGAATGAAATGATTGTTTACCTGTACCGCCTGAAAAAGCTATTTAGCTCGTTGGTAAGTTGGTTGTATATCGGCCTTGTAAACTCAATAAACAAATCCTGATGTGGTGGCAGGGGCACAGCTTTTTGTTGCGTAAGTGCGAATTGTGCATCACTTAAGGCCTGTTCGTCGCCGGCAAAAATGGCATATTGGTTTACCCAGTTAAAAGTGCCGGGAATAAGGTTGTCGCGCAACAATTTGTCGTTCTGAAAATCAACAATCCTGTAATTCAGACGGCCACCCGAAATAACTTCGTCGGTATACGTTTTTAGTTTCGCATGGTAGGTTTTATTTACAAAAGTACTGTCGGTAAGCGGCACTTTTACCTTTTTGGTAAGGCTCTCTTCTTTTTCGCTGCGCACCAGGTTACCCACCGAAAAATCGTAAAATTCCATACGCACCACAAAGTCAGGGTTTAACTCAAAATTTTCGGCCTGTTTTGGCGAAAAAAAGTTTACAAAACCATGTGAAGGGTATTGATTATTCAGGTATTCGAACACCTGGTTATAAAAGAACTCTGAACTAAGCTCGTATACTTTTGTACGTACCGTAACTGCCTCAACAACTACGTTAACGGTTGCCAGTTCTTTGGCAATGGCCATTTTTTCGTGGGTGTCTTTGTAACCCGGTATCCATTGGTCAGCCCGGTCAAAATGAGTGTAGGCTGTTCGTGCACTTTCGCGCGATTCCTGTTCCATAAAATGCAATCCGGCCTGGTAACGGTCTTCGGCCGCTTTTTCGTAGGCCATATTTAATTCCGAAGTGTACGTTTTGGGATCGGGAAATATTTTGCGTGCTGCCGGTGTGCTTCTTATCTGGTCGCTCATGGCATTTACCCGTTTCATTACTGAAATAGTTCGTTCCCATTTAAACGCTTCGTTTGATGTTAACGTCAGGTCAATTTCTTCCTGCGACCACTCAACGGCCATCGGATAGCCTTCCTTTAATACTTTTAATGCGTTATCGTTGGTTGGGTTTGATTTTAACCGCTCAACAGCTTTTGAAATAGCCTGGTAGTAATCGCCGCGTTGCAACGCTTTTTTACCCGATGAACATGAAAATAATACAAGTGGGAGCAGTAGTACTAAAAGGTAAGGTTTTTTCATTTTTTTATAAAAACGGTTTGCTCGGGCAAATATAGGATTTTAACAAAACAGAACACTGATGATGAGGATTAATGTGATTCCCGCAGGTAAATTTCAGCGAATTTCTTCCAAATCAATGTCATCAACGTTCAACGTTTTCCTGATCCGGCGTATCTAGAGATACAATAAACGGCCCAGCTCGCTCATGGCCTCGGTGGCTTTCATTTCCAGGAAGATATCGGTAACGGTATTGGTAAAATGGGAGGGTCGAATGTTTATTTCAATGATTTTTGCTCCATTATTTTTGGCCACAACGGGGATTTCTGCAGCGGGTAAAACTTCAGCATTGGTACCAATTATCAGCAATACATCGGCTTTGGCAGCTTCTTCGAACGAACGTTTTTTTGCAAAAGCCGGAATGGGTTCGTTAAAAAAAACCATGTCGGGTTTTAAAATGCCCTTGCAAACAAAACAAGTGGGCGGGAGGTAATTCAGGTCGGCAAAACTCATGTCGTATTCCGAGCTGCATTCGGTACAAATTAACTGCCTGTATGTGCCGTGTAACTCGTATACATACTTGCTGCCGGCTTTTTGGTGAAGATGGTCGATGTTTTGTGTGATAATGGTTTCAACAAAACTGCGCTCTTCCATTTTGGCCAGCATAATGTGCGCGATATTGGGTTCGGCATCACCCAAACTGTCGTAAAATATCTCCTTTATTTTTTTCCACGATTGCAATGGTTTTTTCTGAAAATATTCAATTTCAAGAAAAATTGGGTGGGTAGTGTTCCATAATCCATTTTCTCCCCGGAAGGGCGGAATTCCACTCTCAACAGAAATACCGGCACCGGTAAACGCCACAGCATATCTCGATTTTCGGATAAGATGCGAAGCCTGCCAGAGTTTATCGACCAGTGATTTTGTTAGTTTAGTAGAACTCATAGAATTTAATCCGTACTATTCATTCAAATACCCAATTCGTTCTAAACGACGTAAGTTTCGTGCCCATTTTGTTGAGTTTCAAAAAATGGACTCAACTAAGTCGGGATTAACACGGAAAACATGACTATTAATAGAATCAAAAAAATTATCCGTGTTAAAACTCCCGGAAACGTTGCTGTTTACCGGGAGATAACAATATTTATGGTAAAAGGTTTTTATTCCAGTTCCAGATCCTTGTTTACTGTTACAGTGGTGTCTTCGTTAAAACGGATCTTAAAATTCAGTTTTCGGAAAACAGAGATCATCGGCTTATTATCGCGGGTGGTTTCGGCAGCCAGCTTTTTAATACCGCGCGATTTGGCAATTTCAAGGCAGTAGCTGGTCAATGTAAATCCAAGCTCCTTCTTCTGCCATTTATCAGTAATCAACACCGCGTATTCCATAATTTCCACATCGGGGTCGGCAATCAACCGTCCAACACCTATCAGCTCTTTTTTCCCATCTTCTTTTTCGTGTTCGGCAACAATAGCAATTTCGCGGTCGTAATCGATAAAGCAAAACTGCGAAGCCACTTCGTGCGAATCAAAATAAAAATCGTAACGGAAACGGTGGTAGATGGATTCTTTTGAACAACTTCCCAGCAATTCAAGCCACATGGGTTCGTCTTCGGGGCGAATAGGGCGTAGTGTAATTGGCGTTCCATCGCGTAAAGTTGCTTCTTTTATCAGGCTTTCCGGGTACGGCCGCATTATCAGGTGCGAGTATTCTTTTACCGGAGTAGTCAGCAATTCTTCGTCAACTACGATACGGGCATCAAGTGCAATTACATCTTTTGGTGTAACGATAAGCGGATTAATATCCAGCTCTTCAATTTCAGGGTAATCAGCTGCCAGGTACGACATGCGAATAAGTACCTCAATCAGTTTATCGATGTTTTTAGGAGCGTCTCCACGCCAGCCTTTAAGCAACGGATAAATTTTTAGCGACTGTAACATTTGACGAGCCAAATGCTCGTTTAACGGCGGAAACTCCAGGCGCTGATCCTTAAACAGTTCGGCAGTGGTTCCGCCCATTCCAACCAGCATTACCGTTCCGAATACCGGATCTTTTTTTGTGCCAACAATTAGTTCAATACCATCCTTTGTATCCACCATCTTTTGCACGGTAACACCTTCAATTTTTGCTTCGGGGCGTTTTTCTGCTGCAGTTTTTACCATGTTGCGGAAAGTTGCCCGCACCATTTCTTCGTTCTCAATGTTCAGGGCAACACCGCCAACATCTGATTTATGGATGATATCAGGCGAATATATTTTCAGCACCACCGGATAACCCTTTTTTTCGGCAATTTTTACCGCTTCATCTTCGGTAGTCGCCGGGGTGGGGTGAGTGGTGTCGATTCCGTAATCGTTAACCAGCATTTTCGAATCGTCCTCGTTCAGTACTTTGGCTTTTGGGAATACCTGAGTAAGGTATTTCTGGCGAAGAACGTTGCGGTCGTACTGAAACGAAACCGGTACTTCACGCGGCGTTTCGTATAATATCTGCTGATTTTCGGAATAGTCAGAAAGTGTCATAAAAGCCCGGATGGCCTGCTCCGGTGCCGGGTAATTCGATATCCCATTTTGGTTGAGAATCTGAATGCCTTCGTGCATTGCAGCTCCTCCCAGCCACGATGTCATTATCGACTTTGTTGTATTCTTCGACATATTGGCAATGGCTTGTGCCGTTGCTGTTGGATCGGTCATGGCCTGTGGTGTGAGCAGTACCAACACCGCATCAACTTCTTTATCTTCCAGAACAATTTCTGCGGCTCTGGCAAATCTTTCGGGTGTAGCATCTCCCAATACATCAACCGGGTTGCCGTGCGACCAAAATGAGGGCAGGTAATCGTTTAGTTTTTGCATGGTTTCTTCTGATAGTTTTACCAGGCTTCCACCCATTGATAGCAGCGAATCGGTAGCCATAACACCCGGACCACCGGCGTTTGTAACAATCGCCAGCCGGTTACCTTTCGGAATACGTTTACGACCTACCAGATCGGTAAAATCGAAGATGTTTCCAAATTCGAAAACTCGTGCCAAACCTGCTCTGCGAAATACGGCGTCGTAAACCGAATCCTCAGAAGCCATTGCCCCGGTGTGCGAAGCTGCGGCTGCTGCAGATTCGGGATAACGACCTGATTTGTAAACGATAATCGGCTTTTCGCGTGAAAATGCCCTTGCTGCCGACATAAATGTACGTGCGTTTACAATCGACTCCACATAAAGCACAATGGATTTGGTGTTCGGATCTTGTCCAAAATAATCGATCAGATCGCCAAAACTCACGTCCATGGAATTACCGATTGAAACGAAATTGGAAAAGCCGATATTGGATTCGTAGGCCCAGTCGAGAACAGAGGTACATAGTGCGCCCGATTGTGAAATAAATGCCACGTGTCCTTTTTTCGGCATAGCCGAGGCGAAACTAACGTTCATGTTTAGTCCGGGCACTAAAATGCCCAGACAGTTGGGACCAACGATTCGCATATCGGGGAATTTGGCTTTTTCAGCTTTAACCTGCTCTTCCAGGTTTTTTCCTTCTTCGCCTGCTTCCTTAAAACCGGCCGACATGATAATAACGCCGTGAATTCCTGCCTCGCCACAGTCACGAACCAATTGAGGAACAGCATCTGCAGCGGTCATAATAACAGCCAGATCAGGTGTTTTAGGCAGGCTTTTTACATCGGGGTAGCATGGAATTCCAAAAACTGCTTCGCGCCGCGGATTTACCGGGTAGACCACGCCGTTAAATCCTCCTCCCACTAAATTTCGTAAGGTGATCCCGCCAACACTGTCGGGGTTATTTGAAACTCCAACCAGGGCAATTCGTTTTGGTCGGAAAATACTATCGAGTTTTTTTATAGCCATGTTTTTTCGCTTTTTGGTTTAAATCGGGTGTCAGTATTCTGTTGATTTTAATAGTTGACCGAAATCCGTCATAAATTTCATGAAAAAATACCAAGTTCTAAAATGTTCAGAAACCGGACTGTTATTTGACCTGCATGTGTAATGGTAATTGAATTAGCTAGTTACAGATTTTGTGTGAAAAAGGCCGCGATAAACTATGCTGTAAAACAATAAGAAAATGCCGTGTTATATAGCATACAAAGGACAACCCCTGTGTTTACAAACAAAAAAAGCGCCATTGCCGACGCTTTTTCTGATTCACTATTTAGGTGGTTTGGTGAGTAAAATGATAACGCTACCAATTAAACAGGCAACTCCGGCAATAATAAAAGGAGCCATCCAAACGACCGGACCGGATGAGGCGTTTGCCGAATCTTTACAATATCCGGCCAGTTGTGGCCCGGCAATTCCTGCAATACCATAGGCGGTAAACATCCAGCCATAGTTTTTTCCAACGGTGTTGTTACCAAAAAAATCGGCAGTAATGGCGGGAAAAAGGGCAAAGTTTCCACCGAAGTTGAAGCCAATTATACATGCACTGGCAATAAACCCCGAGGTTACGCCAAAGCGAATAAAAATGTGGTAGATCATTAGCATAATCACTCCCTGAAAAAACGTCATGAAAAATATGGCTCGTTTTCGTCCGAGTTTATCGGATATCATTCCCCAAACAATTCGTCCCAGCCCGTTAAATATGGCGTACCATGCCATGGCGGTACCGGTAATAACTCCGGCATTTTTGATTCCGTTATATTCCAGGGCATCTATTCCGAAAAGTTTTATGCAGTAAATTACCATCAATCCGGCAAGTGCAGAAAAAATAAACACCAACCAGATGGCATAAAATTGTTTGGTACGAAGCATGTGGCTGGAGTCAAATTCAACGCCACCCGATGATTTTGCGGTGTGGTTAACCGGTGGCTCATAACCTTCGGGTTTATAGCCTTCCGGTGGATTAACCATTACCAGAGAGCCCAAAACGACCATAACAGCGAAGACAATTCCGTAAATAACAAATACACTTTGCACGCTGGGCAAACCAAAAGCGCTGCTGGTGTTTAACAGGCCGCCAAACCACGAGCCTGCAAGCTTAACCCAAATGGTTGCGCCAAAACCAAAGCCGGCTACGGCCAACCCGGTTATCAATCCTTTTTTATCGGGGAACCATTTAACGCCAACAACAATTGGAACAACGTAGGCGAGGCCGATTCCGGCACCTCCCAATACTCCAATAAACAGCAATTGTGCGAGAAATGAGCTCCCGAATGTTCCTCCTAAAATATATCCGGCACCTAAAACAAGTCCGCCGGTTAATGCCACGATTGTTGGTCCTGATTTGGCTTGCCATTTTCCGGCAAAAACCATTACCACGGCAAATGTGGCCAGACCAATTGAAAATACCCAGGCGGTTTGTGTGGCCGAAAAGCCGTAATCGCCGTTGGGATCGGTTAATAATGCGGTAAACACCGACCATGCGTAAATAGCACCAAGAGCTAATTGTATGAGAATTGCTCCAACTACTACAGTCCATCGGTTAGTAATTTTTAGTCCTTTCATTTTTGTTTAGTTCTTTGGTTTTTATTTGAGGACCTGAAAACAGATTAATGCTCCGCAAAAGGAACACTTTTCAAGAAGTCCTGTCTGTCTGTTTAGTTATAAAAAAGGTTGAGAAACAAAACAGACACCTCCGGGAGAAGATGCCTGTTTTTTATTTAGAGTTATCGTTTTACTTCAACTTTTGCTCCGTCGATAATTTCTTCAACTACGCCCGGATCAAGTAAAGTAGAGGTGTCGCCAAGGTTGGTAGCATCGCCTTCTCCGATTTTACGCAGAATACGCCGCATAATTTTTCCCGACCTTGTTTTTGGCAAACCGCTTACAATTTGAATTTTATCGGGTTTGGCAATCGGCCCAATAAACTTATTTACGGTAGCCTTTATTTCTGCTTCAATATTATCCAGTTCAGCATCGGTCATATCTTCGCAAATAACATAGGCATAAATACCGGCTCCTTTAATCTCGTGCGGATAACCAACCACAGCCGATTCAACCACTTTTGGGTGCTGGTTAATAGCATCTTCCACTTCGGCAGTACCAATACGGTGTCCCGAAACGTTAATAACGTCGTCGATTCGGCCGATAATGCGGTAGTAGCCTTCCTCGTCGCGCTTGGCGCCATCACCGGTTAGATAATAGCCGGGGAAGGATGCAAAGTATGTTTGGTAGCATCGTTGATGATCTCCCCAGGTGGTGCGTATCATGCCCGGCCAGGGATATTTAATGCAAAGAATTCCCTCGACGCTGTTGCCTTTTAATTCGTTTCCTTCATGGTCGAGCAACACCGGCTGTATTCCAGGGAGCGGCAAGGTTGCCAGAGACGGTTTGGTGGGTGTAATTCCTGCCAGCGGCGTTATCATTATTCCGCCGGTTTCGGTTTGCCACCAGGTGTCTACAATCGGACAACGGCCTTTTCCAACCAGGTCGTGGTACCAACGCCAGGCTTCTTCGTTGATGGGTTCTCCAACTGTACCCAGAACTTTTAGCGAGCTCAGATCATGTTTGGTTACCCAATCATCACCTTGTGCCACCAGTGCACGAATGGCAGTTGGTGCGGTGTAAAATTGGTTAATTTTATATTTATCCACGATTTCCCAGAAACGCCCTGCGTCAGGCCATGTTGGCACACCTTCGAACATAACGGAAGTGGCTCCGCTTAACAGTGGCCCGTAAACAATGTACGAGTGGCCGGTTACCCAGCCAATATCGGCGGTACACCAGTAAATATCGCCGTCGCTGTACTGAAATACATTTTTAAAGGTGTATTCGGCATAAACCATGTAACCGGCGGTGGTGTGTACCACTCCTTTTGGTTTGCCGGTAGAGCCAGATGTGTAAAGGATAAACAGCACATCTTCGGCATCCATTGTTTCTGCCTGGTTTTCGCAATCCACGTCAGCAATCAAATCGTGCCACCAAATGTCTCTTCCTTCTACCCACTTTATTTCTTCCTCGGTACGTTTTAAAACAACCTGTGTTTTTATCGAAGGACATTTTTCCACTGCTTCGTCGGCAATACTTTTTAACGGAATTGATTTTGTTCCGCGGAATCCACCGTCGGAAGTAATTACAACTTTGGCCTCTGCATCGTTAATACGATCGGCCAGTGCTGTTGCCGAGAATCCAGCAAAAACAATGGAGTGAATGGCGCCAATTCGGGCACAGGCCAGCATCGCGATAGCCAGCTCAGGAACCATGGGCAGGTATAGTGCAACACGGTCGCCTTTTTCAACGCCGATCTTTTTTAATCCGTTGGCAAATTGTTTTACTTTCTCGAACAACTCGCCGTAGGTCAGTTTAATTTCCGGTTCTTTAGGGTCGTTGGGTTCCCAAATAATCGCAACCTGGTCCTTTCGCATAAACATGTTACGCTCAAAAATATTCTCGGTAATGTTTAGTTTACCATTCACAAACCAATTCACATCCGGGGCCCCATCCCCGTCAAATTTGTAATCGAGAACCTGGTCCCATTTTTTGCGCCAGTAATGGCTTTCGGCTATTTTTCCCCAAAAATTATCGGGGTCAGCCACACTTTCCTTGTACTTCTGAAAGTACTCGGCTAAACTTGTGATTTTATTTTCCATCGCAGCTATCTTTTGGTTAATTAATAAAATGAATCGAGTATAATGAGTGGCCCCGTAGAAACTACAGGAGCCCTTAAAAAATACCTTGTGCGCGATATTTTCCCGGTAAAAATGTGTTTTTGCTTTTTGCAGGAAGATTTACTTCGGATGACTTGTCGAAGAAAATTATAAAAACGAAGTATGGTCGATTTGAAATCAAGTTGAACATGTATAAACAACTTAATATTACAACGTTTGAAAATAGTATAAAATCTGTTATGATAGAAAGATTTTGATATATTGTAAAACACCATATTAATGATTGAAAAACATTGATTTACATTTGATTAAGACAAGTATTTTCCCTAATTTTAAAAGAATTCACTCTGTTTAAACACATATATATTTTGTAAGGTTCATAATCTGCTGAATTGAAATAAAAATAAGTACAGATTTCCGGAACTAGTGAAAAAAGCAAAAACCAAGTTTTTATGGGTAAAAAATTTCAGATTCTTATCAAATCGTAAGTTGCTGAATACTAATTCTAAGTTTAAAATTTATTTGGGTGGTTTACAACATAAAAATAGCTGAGAAAAGTTATCGGATGAGAACTTCAGGCATTGTAACTTCGGGCTAAAATTGCTAACAATGAGTATAAACAATTTTACAGAACTTCTGGAAGTCGTAAAAAAGCAACCTCCGAAAAGGGTGGTGGCTGTTAACGGTGTTGATGTAAGCACGCTGGAAGCCATGCACGATGCGGTTGAATTGGGGTTTGTAATACCGATAATAACCGGCGACAGAACGATTATTGAAGAATCGTGTAAGAAGCTGGGTATCGATATCTCCGATTATCAGATCTACGATGCGAAATCAATTCGCGAAGCTACCGACATTGCGGTAGAACTTATTCATGAAGACAAGGCCGATGTGTTGATGAAAGGAATGGTATCGACCGATCAGTTTATGCGTGCTTTGCTTAGAAAAGAAAACAACCTGGTTCCAACAAAAGGTACATTAAGCCATGTTTCGGTAATGGATAATCCGAATTACCACAAACTGCTTGTTTTTAGCGATGCGGCTGTGTTGCCTTATCCTGATCTGAAACAAAAGATCCTGATGACAAATTACCTTATTTGTGCGGCAAAATCACTAGGTGTTGAGCAGCCAAAAGTTGCGGTAATTGCACCTACCGAGCAAATAATTATTTCCATTCAGTCGTGTATGGATGGCGCAACAATTGCCAAAATGTCGGAGCACGGCCAAATCGAAGGAGGTTTGGTTGATGGCCCCATGGCACTTGATGTGGCCATTAATGCCGAGTCAGCCGAAGTAAAAGGTTTTACCTCGCCGGTTGCAGGCGATGCCGATTGTTTGTTGTTCCCGAACATTGATGCGGCCAACGTTTTTTACAAAACAAACTCAAAACTGGCTAAAGCCGAAATGGCGGGGATTATTGCCGGAGCGAAAGTGCCAGCTGTGGTATCATCGCGTGGCGACAGTAGAAAAACAAAGTTGAATTCTGTGGCACTTGCATCAATTGTAAGTTACCAGATAAGTAATACGTAAATCATTTTATGCACCAGGTTCTTGCTATAAATCCGGGGTCTACCTCCACAAAATTTGCTGTTTATAACGAAAAGGAATGTGTTTTTACCAAAACCATTCGGCATCCGCTCGAGCAACTGCTACGCTATAAAAATATTATCGATCAGTTTGCTTTTCGAAAAGGTTTAATCATTGAAACTTTGGTTGAAGAAGGAATTGAAGTGGATGCCATAAAATACATTATTGGCCGGGGGGGACTGACCTATCCGTTGGAATCGGGCGTTTACAAAGTAAATAATTTAATGCTCGACCACTTGCGCGAAGGAGTGATGGGGCATCATGCCAGCAATTTGGGAGCTATGCTGGCCGATTATATTGCTTTGCAAATTCCAAATGCAAAAGCTTTTATTGCCGATCCGGTGGTAACCGATGAAATGGATGATGTGGCTCGTTTTGCGGGTCATCCGCGGTTTCAGCGGCAGTCGATCTTTCATGCGCTAAACCAAAAAGCAACAGCTCGTTTACATGCCCAAAAAATGGGGAAGAACTACAACGAGATGCGGCTGATAATTGCTCACTTAGGTGGCGGTATTTCTGTTGGAGCGCATAAAAACGGTCGCGTCATTGATGTAAACAATGCGCTCGACGGAGAAGGGGCTTTTAGCCCGGAGCGATCGGGAACATTACCAGTTGGGCAGGTTGTAGATCTTTGTTTTAGCGGAAAATTGTCGCAGGAGCGAATTCGCAGAATGGTGGTTGGCGAAGGTGGTTTTGTGGCTTACCTGGGTACAAACGACGCTTTGGAAGTGGAGAAGCGCGTTGAAAAAGGTGACGAAAAAGCAAAGTTGGTTCAGGAAGCTTTGTTTTACCAGGTTTCCAAAATGATTGGTGAAATGGCAGTTGTACTCGAAGGTAAAGTCGACGGGATATTATTAACCGGTGGTTTGGCCAACAATAAACATCTGGAAAACTATATCCGACATAAAGCGGGTTTTATTTCGGATGTGTTTGTATATCCCGGTGAAGACGAACTGGAAGCACTGGCTGCCAATGCGCTTCGAGTTGCCAACGGAGAGGTTGTTGCCAAAGAGTATACTAAAAACAGCTAATAACCTGAGTTCGATTTTTAAAAAGAGCAATTTGATCGGTTTTGATCACCTCATATTTTATTGCTGGCTTTTTAGGAAAAAAGCAATAAGCAATTAAGCCTGAAATCAGATTTGTGATGAAGTTTTCGAAAGATCTATGGC
>NZ_JBFHGM010000095.1:0-16477 GCF_041583095.1 Draconibacterium sp. | reverse complement strand
GAGGAGGCAATCTCCTGCTTGATGTTGGCCCAACCGCTGATGGCCGCATTCCTGTAATTCAGCAACAACGCCTGCTTGATATCGGCAAATGGCTGGAGACAAACGGCGAAGCAATTTACGAAACAAGAAAATGGGAAGGTGCTGAAAAGAACACTATCGCTGATGTATATTTCACAAAAAAAGGAAAAGACTTGTATGTACATTGCACACAATATCCTACAACCGATTTAAAAATAAAAGGACTGAAAAAAGCATCATCGGTTAGTTTATTGGGATATCATGATGATGTAGAATTCAAAAAATCGGGTAAAACAATTACCATTTCAGCGCCGGTATTAACACCGGGGAAACTTACCCGCACCTATGCCTGGGTTTTTAAACTTGAAAATGTACTTTAATACGAATAATCAAATAAATGTTATAGCAAAATGACCAAAGCAACTGAATTTCTGAAAAGCCACAAAATGACGGCTGAAGACATTAATATGAAAGAGGTGGTGAATGCCTTTCTGGACGAAATGGCTAAAGGATTGGCCGGCAAAGAAAGCTCGCTGCTGATGCTTCCAACTTATATTGAAGCTGACGGAGAAGTAAAAGCCAACGAACCTGTTGTTGCCATTGATGCAGGCGGTACCAACTTTAGGGCAGCCAAAGTTTATTTCGACGACAACCTGAAACTGGTAACTGAAAACATTACAAAGGCCAAAATGCCGGGCGTAGAAAAAGAACTTACCAAGGCTGAATTCTTCGACACATTTGCAGCTTACCTGGCAGATTACAAAAACACATCGGATAAACTGGGATTTTGTTTCTCGTATGCTGCAGAGATTTTCCCGAACAAAGACGGAAAACTGATTGAATGGAGCAAAGAAGTGAAAGCACCAGATGTAATTGGTGAAATGATTGGTGAAGGACTTTTGAACGCCATGCAAACACCCGACAAACAACTGGTGCTGATGAACGACACCGTTTCTACCTTGCTTGCCGGAAAAGCAGCGCGGGCGGTTAAAGCTTACGACACTTACATTGGTTTTATTCTGGGCACCGGAACCAACACCAGTTACATTGAGGCAAATAAAAACATTACCAAAACCGATGGGCTCAACATGGAAGGCAGCCAGATCATTAATATCGAATCGGGGGCATTTACACTGGCTCCGCGCACCGATATTGACATCGCTTTTGATAACACTACCGAAAATCCGGGCCGTTATGCTTTTGAAAAAATGTTTTCGGGTGGTTACTTTGGTGGTTTATGCACGGCAACCTTAAAAACGGCAGCGGCTGAAGGCGTTTTTGCTTACCCCGAAGTTTTTGAGAATCTGCAGGAATTAACATCGGAAGAGGTAAACAATTATGTGCACGGCATTGAAAGTGCCCACAATGTATTACCCGGAGTTTTCACCAGCGATTCGGATAAAATGCTTGTTGCCGAAATTATCGACAAGCTTATCGAGCGAGCTGCAAAACTGGTAGCTGCCAACCTGGCTGCGGTAATTTTGCAAACCGGTAAAGGCAAACACCACGAAAAACCGGTATTAATGACCATTGAAGGAACAACATTTTACAAGCTTCATAATTTTCAGCAACTATTTGAAAAATACCTGCAGAATTTCCTTTCAGGCGATAATCAACGTTATTATGAAATTGTGGAAGTGGAAAACTCAAGCTTACTGGGCGCAGCAATTGCAGCCATTGTAAACTAAACTGTTTAATAGCCGGAGCCTGAAGAACCGGGCTTCGGCTATTACAAATTTTCAACCAACGAAAAAACCCGGGCACGCATTAAGTCGAGCACAAAAACCTGATGAAACCGCGATTCAAACTCTTCATGACTAATCTTATTCAACAGGTTGATATTTTTATCAGCCCGCAAACAATCTGTGGTTATTAAAAGCCAGTATTGTTGCAGCTGTTGTTTCTGATAAATTCGCAGTTTTTCATCTTTCTTGGCTATCGCCAACCGGATATCTTCAACCACATTATTTGATATTCCCAGGTTATTCGAACATTCCCAGACCGACTCTTTTAGTTCCGGATGATGAGCAATCAAAACCTGCTCCAGCCCTTGGGGCAAATCAGCACTCGTAAGTATTTTATGATAGAATGTTGCATCGGTTTTGTCGGCAATGGCAGATTTTATTGTTGCTACGGTTTTCGACCGTACCATTAATTCGCGCTCAGGAGTGATCTGGTGTTTCTCCGAAAACATAAATTTCGCAAAAAGTTTCGCATCCGATCCGGCCTCAAAAAGCTCCCGCATATCCTCAACCAATTCGTTTCTAAAGTTTATCAATGCTTGCACCTCTTCTGTTTTTGTTACAGCGTTGGCGGGATTTAGCCGGGTGAGTTCAATTCCCAATTTGTGTGCATTTTTCATTTTCACCACAAAATCGGGCGACTCGGATGCCACAACTTTCCCTTTCGGAAAACCGGGATAGCAATCCCGAAAATAGTTCATCAATAAAACTTCCAGCTGTTTTTTAACTTCCTGCATTTCGCTATTACGTGCTAGATTATTTTCCCGGAGTAGACTTTTGCATGAGATCGAAAAGGTCGGTTACAATGGCATCGCGGTTAAAGTTTTGCCAGTAAATTATTTTACGACGGTTTTCCGGTCGATCAACCCAGCTATCTCCAACAAGTTTTGGGGCAGGTATTTCAACTTTTTCTCCCCAGGCTTCGTTTTTTAAAACAGCAAGTACAACCATATCAAATAAGGAGCGCGAAGGTGGATTTCCATACATTTCTGCTTCTTCGAAAAGATTGGCAGAATAATCGCCAAAACGATTAAACTCACCACCATGTCGTCCCGTAATCGTATGGTGCGAAAGTGGCCCTTTTCCTTTCATATTCCGATTAATTTCCTCACGAACAACAGCTACGGCAGCAGTTCCACTTGGCTTACCATAACGCACTGTGACCATTTCAAATTCAACTCCCGACTGAAGCACAGGGTTTACGGCAGTGGTATCGTTCTCGAGGTTATATTCGCCTGGAGCGGGGTAATTTCCTCCCAACCAAACAACCCGAACCTTATCAACAATTCGTGGCTCTTTTAAAATAGCCAGTGCAATATTGGTCAATTTGCCAACCGGTACCAGCACCAATTTTTCATCCTCAACTTTCATTGCTTCCTGAATAATAAAATCAATGGCAGGTTGTCCGTCAAAATTTTTATCCGAAATGGTTGGCGCAATTTCGGCATAACTTTTATCGGCCCCCATAAACAATGGCACTTCGTTTTCAAGATTAAAGAGTTGAATTATACGCTCCGCCTCATCATATTGCCCCTGTATTCCATAGCCGTTTCGGGTATTATTAACAGTGACACCAACAACGTCAAAAATATCTTTGTTTAAAAAAGCATAGGCTAAAGCGTGCTGATCATCCAACTCATTGTTGGCATCCGTATCAATGAGTATTTTTATGTTGGGTGATTTATTCTCTTGATGAGCTGCACAACTTAACAGAAAGTATGAAAAAGCTAGAAAAACTAAAATAAACTGAAGAGTTTTATGCATCGTTTTGGTATTAATTATTCATAATAAACATGCATTAAAGATATCAAAATATTAAAGTATAAATGAGAGTGATGTAATATGTAGAAGTTCCATATTTTTTCAAGAACTTTCAACCAAAAGCAAAATCTGGTGTTACATTTGAATAAAATATAAAATTTATGTATCAAGGACTATTACACGCACATAACGGATTTCGCTGGTTGGTTTTAATCGCGCTTTTATTTACAGTACTGCTTGCCATAAGCGGTGTAGCAAGTAAACGATCATGGGGCCGGGCCGATAACCTGTCGGGATTAATACTGGTCATGATAATGGATATTCAGTTTCTGGTGGGCATTGTACTTTATGCTTTTGTTAGCCCGATTACCAAAGCGGCATTTGCCGATTTTGGAGCTGCCATGAAAAACAGCGACCTGCGTTTTTACGCTGTAGAACACATTCTGTTAATGATTATTGCACTTGCACTGGTACACATTGGCAGGGCAAAAGCGAAAAAAAATGTGACTCCGTTTAAGAAACACCGGTCAGCGGCAATTTTTTACGGTCTGGCATTGGTGCTGATTTTGGCAGCCATTCCGTGGGACAGAGCTCTGTTTTAACCATAGTCGATTAAAAAAAAGGGGTATCGTACTGAGTACGATTGAAGAAAAACGCGTAGTTGGAGCAACGTACTGAGTACGATTAAAGAATAACACATGCGTGACGCAACGTACTGAGTACGTTTGTAGAAAACTGCGTGGGTGAATGATCGTACTGAGTACGTTTGACGAAAACTGCGAGGGTGGAGCATCGTACTGAGTACGTTTGAAAAAAACTGCGTTGGTGAAGCATCGTACTGAGTACGTTTGACGAAGAATAACGATACAGAGAATAAAGTGTGTTAATAATATAAAAGGCTCCCTGTTCAATTGCCATTTCCAAAGTTTGTAATTTTGGAAATGTTTAGCCAATAAAAAAGGCTGCAAGAGATAAACTCCTGCAACCTTTTAAGCTTGGTTCAGCTTGTGCTTTCGCACCTGTTTCTTCACTGCTATTTTTTTGCCCCTACGGCATAAATATCATCAATTAAGTGCTGGTATTTAACGGCAACGGCATTTCGTCTCAGTTTCAGTGTTGGCGACAGTTCGCCCGAAGTTGGAGTCCACTCTTCGTGCACCAGTCGGATACGGCTGATTTGCTCGTGCGATCCCAGCGTCTTGTTAATTTTTGCAACTTCTTTTTGTAATTTCTGAATGACTTCCGGAAGCTGAATCAACTCTTCATTGTTTTCGTAATGCAGTTTGTGCTCTCCCGCCCAGTCGTGCAGAATTGGAAAACACGGAGAAATAATGGCGCTTGCAAATTTTTCGTTGGCACCAATTACCATCACCTGCTCAATCAGTTCAGATGTTTTCAACTTGTTCTCGATCATCTGAGGAGCAATATATTTTCCGCCCGACAGTTTAAATATTTCTTTTTTACGATCGGTAATTTTCAGGAATTTGTCGTCAACCAACATTCCAATATCTCCGGTATGGAACCACCCGTTTTCATCGATCACTTCGTCGGTCAGTTCCGGAGCCTTGTAATAGCCCATCATTATTCCGGGGCCTTTACACAAAATCTCGCCGTCGGGTGCAAATTTCACATCGAAACCTTTCAGAATCGGGCCAACAGTTCCAACCATCATTTCCATTGTAGTTGGATTGTTTACAGCAATTACCGGCGAAGTTTCGGTTAATCCGTAACCTTCGAGCGTAGTAAGTTTTGCCATACCAAACAGGCGGGCAATGCGTGGCTGCAGTGCTGCCCCACCCGATACAACATAGGTGATGTTACCGCCCAGTGCTTCGCGCCACTTCGAATAAATTAACTTATCGGCCACCGAAATTTTCAGTCTCATCAGCGAGCCATACTTTTTGTTGTATTCAAAATGACGTGTCAGATTCAGTGCCCAGAAGTACAATTTGCGTTTAATCCCTGAAAGTTCTTTTCCTTTGGCCACAAATCCATCGTAAACTTTTTCGAGCAAGCGGGGAACCGAGTTAAACATATGCGGTTTCACCTCTTTAATCGACGAAACAATCTGCGCCAGGTTGCCCACATAATAAACACCCATGCCCCGGTACTGAAAATGGTAGTTCACACTGCGTTCGTAAACGTGGCAAAGTGGCAGAAAACTCAAAGCTCTGTGCTCAATTCCCAGGTCGTGAAGTTTTGCATGCTCGGTAAAATTCGATACCAGGTTGTTGTGGCTCAGCATAACGCCTTTGGGCACCCCTGTTGTTCCCGAGGTATAAATAATCGTTGCCAGATCTTCAGGCTTAACATCGTTTTTAATGCTTTCAAGTTCCGCAGAAAACGCTTCTCTTTTTGACTCGCCAAGTTCAAGTATCTGCTCATAATGTTTTGCTCCTTCCACTTCTTCGAAGGTGTAAACAGCATCAACGCCATCAATCATATTGGCCAGTGGGCACATACTCTGGAAAAGCTTTTTATCGCCTGCCAGAATAATTTTTACCTCGGCATGTTTCAATATGTACTTGTACTCGTCGTCGCCCAATGTTGGGTATATAGGCACATGTACAAAACCACCCATTGCCAGGCCCATATCGGCAATATTCCACTCGGGGCGATTGGTGGTAACTGTAGCCACTTTATCGCCGCGCTTTAACCCCAGGGCCATTAGGCCAAGTGCAAACTGGTGCGATTTTTCGTAATATTCTTTGGTTGAATAAGTGTACCATTTACCATCTTTTTTACCGGCAATGGAATCTTCACGGGGGAATTCTTTTAATGCGCGTTCGAGAACATCAAAAGTACGTGTAACTGTCTGTCCCATATTTCAATTTTAAAAACTTCGAAATATAAGGCTTTTGTTGTTGGTTGATTTACAAAGCGATTATGCTATTTTTCAGCCCTTTACTATTTATATGTATTCTAAATAATTTCAAATAGCTGTAAAACAATAAATTAAAACGCCAACTATCGACTTTCAGAGCCTATTGTTCCAAAATTTCATTTAACCGGGCATTATTTCTCTTACTCGGTTTCAGCTTGTTGAGCCTGATATTTATTGTCTTTTACATAGGCCCAGATTATTAATCCGGCCAACACTAAAATCGATGCAGGAACGGCAGGATCTACCCCATCGGCAACTCCTTTTCCGTACGAGTGTAAGCCTGACAGGTAATAGTTCACACCAAAGTAAGTCATCAGTACCGAAGCAAAACCAAGTATCGAGGCAAAATTATAATTGAAAATTCCTTTTAACGAAGGAATCAGTCGCATATGTACAATAAACGAATAGATCACCACAGTAATCAACGCCCAGGTTTCTTTGGGGTCCCAGCCCCAATAGCGGCCCCAGCTTTCGTTGGCCCAAACTCCGCCAAGGAATGTTCCGATGGTAAGGAAATACAAACCAACCGTTGCCGACATTTCGTTAATAGTTGTTAGTTGCTCGATAAAACCGTTTACTTTGGCCTCATTCGCTCCTCTTCGTAAAACAATCAAAATCATTACCAAAACGCCAAGGAACATACTCAGCCCAAGAAATCCGTAGCTTGCCGTAATGATGGCCACGTGAATAGCCAACCAATACGATTTTAGTACCGGAACCAGGTTCGTCACCTCCGGATTCATCCAGCTTAGGTGTGCCACAAACAGTGCAATTCCGGTTAAGAATGCAGCAGTACCTATTACCATTGGGTATTTTCGGCCAAATATAATTCCGGCCAGCATGGTTGCCCACGCCACATAAACCACCGATTCGTAACCGTTGCTCCACGGTGCGTGGCCCGATATGTACCAGCGCACTATCAATCCAACCGTGTGTACGAGGAACAGTATTAAAATGAAGCCGAAAAATGATATCCGCAGAAACGACGGCAACTGCTTTTGCCTGAAAATATTTATAAAAAGTACCGTCAACAGCAAAAATCCAAACAACAGATAATACGGGAATATTCGTTTAAACGGATTTACTTTATTAAAAAGAATCTCAACGTTTTTCTTCTTCTCTCCGGGTAAAAGATCGGCGCCGTATTTTACCTGGAAATTATCGACTGCCTGTAATACCTGCACGGCATTCTCGCTTTGGTTTTCAGTAATCGACTGCAACAGCAACTGAAATCCACTTTGTATAAAAATAGAATCGCCATCGCTATATTCTGCAGCAGTACTTCCGGGGGCATACCAGGTATCTTCCACTCTTTCGCGCGGGAACAGATGGAAAATAGAGCCCTGAAATACCATAAAACAGATATTTACACGCTCATCCACATTAATGTATTCTTTATCCATTCGATTGCGCATTCCGGGAGCTTTGGCATAAGCCGCGCGCACTGCATCCGCAATTTTATAATTGCCGTTAGCATCAAAAAGCGACTCAACCGTAATGTATTTGTTCTGTGCGCCAAGTGCCCCTTCCAACGATTTATCGGCGACCTTGATAATGGGCATCGATTGCCAGATTTCAGGATATGCCATCATACTCAGCACCACGCCATCGGCCGACAAACCATACAACCCGGATTTACGGCTAATCTTACGTACAATCTCGCCCGAAAGCGTCGACACCGGCTCAATTCGTCCATCAACTCCCTGCACCCACAATTCGCTGAATTCTTTTACAACCTCCTTGTCAATTGGCGGAATTCCTGCTCCCACTCCACTTTGTGCCGATGCTGAAAAAGCCACACTTCCCAGCAATGTAATAAGCGCGATTACTTTAACCGAACTGGCTTTTAACTTTTTGGCCAGATACTGGAAATAAGAATTTGGATTTATCAGCGACATAATCACTCCTACAATGAGCAATAAATAACCAAGGTACGAAATCCACGTTCCCCAAAAGTCGTAATTAACGGAAAGGATCGTGCCTTGTTCATCCACATCGTACGACGATTGAAAAAACTTGTAACCCCGGTGACTCAGTGTATTATTCATAAAAATGCGAATATCTTCGTTAATTCCTTTTTCTGGATCGATCAAAACAACTTCTGAAGCAAACGACGACGGAGAGTCAGATCCCGGGTAATGTTCCAATTGAAAATCTTTTAAATGAATGCTAAACGGAACCTGCAGCGGCAAGGCGCCGTAAGCAAGTTTTAGTGTGCCATTACCCAGCGGAACGCGCACGGTATCGGGGCGTTGCCCTGAATGGCCAAACACCGGTACATTTTGCTGGCGTATGCCATCCGAAACCTGAATCATCACGGCATCTTCTCTGGTTTCCATCTGGCTTTTTACTGCTGTAAATGTTGCGCTTGGCAGGAATTTACGAATTAGAAAGCGGAAATTGTTATAACCATACAAAAACATCGGTTTTACCGGAATTGTGTCTCCCGGCGATAAATCGACTGTTTCCTGCGTTGCCATGGTCGTTTCTTCCAGTTTCGCATAAGAGGTCATAAACAAGGCTCCATCCTGCATAAAAAAGTTGATCACTTTTTCCTCATCAACCTCAAAACCGGCTGAAAAACCGGGGTAATCCAGCACATCGCCTTCTTTAAAAGAAAACGACTGCATACCCTGTGTTCCGGGTGCCGAAAACACAAAATCGATTACCGGTTCTCCCGAATCAGAAGCAATGGCTTTTTGCTCTGCATTTTCGATAAAACCAACCGCTTTTACTTTTACCGATTTTCCGTCAACATCAAATTTCGCTGAATACTGCTTAGGTGTAATTTCCGAGAACCTCACCTGTGCAACTTCTTCCTGGCCTTCATATCCGGCATAAAAATAATCGTTGGTAGAAAGAATATAGTCGGCACTTTCACCTTCGCGAATGTGCATTACTCCCTCGAAACTAATGAAACGTGTAACAGCGCCTCCCAGTATCATCACCAAAAACGACACGTGAAAAATGCCGAGCGTATAACGCCGGTTGGTGAAAAAACGGTAACGAAACATGTTTTTGACAAGGTTGAGTGCAAACAGCCCCCAAAGTACCTCGAACCAATGCGTGTTGTACACCAACGCACGGGCAGTTGGCGTGCCATAGCTGCTTTCGATAAAGGTGGCAACAGCCATTGAAAAAGCAAGCCCAAGAAAAATAAATGCCGCGAACGGCATGGATGTTATAAACGCAAAGAATTTCTTCATCTCTATTTATTCAATTTAATTTCAAGTCTTTTTATAATACCAATTGGTATAACCATTTCCTTACAAAATAGTTGCTGAAAATAATCCTTATTTAGAACAATTCAAAAAAAAGAGCAGAAACAAAAACCCCTTTGGTATTTTTTTTAGCAGATTATGGGAACCGAACGAAACAGCAGATTTTGTCTCGTTCTTTTATTACATAAAAAACGGATCATAAATAACAAAATGACAGAAAACCGGTTATTTTCATCGCTCCTACACTGCAAAATGTTCGTCCTACACATGTAGGACAAGACAAATGTAACGTAGGAGATGAAATTTCCGGTGTAGGACAACTTTTTAATGATGTAGGAGCGGTTCTTTTCGGTGTAGGAAGACAACTTTTCATCGTAGGAGACCTTTTTGCGAATGTAGGACGGCCATTTAGGGTCGGAGGAAACCCTTTTTCAAGCTGCGGACAAGCCAACAGGAATCAAAAAGACCTTCAAGGTTTTGGAAACCTTGAAGGTATTTATAAGCAGCGGTTAATCCACATATTCTATTCTGCGAAAATCATCAGAATCCGCGTTATCAGCGTTCAATAAGTTATCTACTGTAAAAACGATAGTGCTTTTTCGATAGCTGCCTGCAAACCGTCAACATCTTTTCCGCCGGCGGTTGCATAAAATGGCTGGCCACCGCCGCCACCTTTAATTTCTTTTCCGGCTTCGCGAACAATCTGCCCGGCGTTTAATCCTTTATCAGCAACAATATTGTCCGAAATCATCACCGTTAAATTTGGTTTGCCGTTTATGTCGGCACCAATTACCAAAAACAGGTCATCAACCTCGCCTTTTAGCTGGAAAGCCAAATCTTTTACCAACCCGGCATTATCGATAAGAATTTTATCGGCGATAATATTTACACCGTTTTCGTTTAACACTTTGCTCTTCAGGTTGGCTTTGGTCATTTTCAAACTCTCCTGCTGGAAAGCTTCAATTTGTTTGCTCAACTCGCTATTTTGCTGCAACAGAGTAGTTACACTTCCCAAAAGATCTTTCGATCCTTTCAGCGTTTCTTTAATGTTGTTAATCAACGCCAACTGGTCGTTAATGTATTTCTCAGCGCGATCGGCAGTAATTGCCTCAATCCGTCGAACACCCGCAGCAATAGCACTTTCCGAGACAATTTTCAGCATACCGATCTGTCCGGTTGCCGCAACGTGTGTTCCTCCACACAATTCAACCGATTCGCCAAATTTAATTACCCGAACCGCCTCGCCATATTTTTCGCCAAACAACATCATTGCTCCCGATGCTTTAGCTTCTTCAATCGGCATTTCGCGGTTTTCTTCTTTAACTGAATTGGCACGAATTTTTTCGTTTACCAGTTTTTCAACCGCCGCAATTTCTTCATCGCTCATTTTTTGGAAATGCGAAAAGTCGAAACGCAAATGATCGGCATTTACCAGCGATCCTTTTTGCTCAACGTGCGATCCCAAAACTTCACGCAGTGCGGCATGCAACAAGTGGGTTGCCGTGTGGTTATTGGCAATGTTTGTTCTACGTTTGGCATTTACTACAGCGTAAAATGTTTCTTCCGGATTTTCAGGAAGCTCGTTTACCAAATGAACGGTCAGGTTATTTTCCTTTTGTGTATCGAAGACAGATGTTTTTACACCGTCGAATTCAATGTAACCGGCGTCGCCAACCTGACCACCCGATTCGCCATAAAACGGTGTTTGATCGAATACCAGTTGGTAAAACGCTTTTTTCTTCTGTGTTACTTTGCGGTAACGCGCTATTTTAATTTCAGCTTCCAGTTTGTCGTAGCCTAAAAATTCGGTCTTTTCAATTTTTCGCAATTCCACCCAATCATCCGTTTCCTGGGCAGCCGCATTTCTCGAGCGATCTTTTTGAGCCTGCATTTCCACTGCAAAACCTTTTTCGTCAACACCCAAACCATTTTCCCGGGTGATCAACTCGGTAAGGTCGAGCGGAAAACCAAAGGTATCGTACAATACAAAAGCATCTTTTCCGGCAATTTCTGTTGCGCCATCATTTTTTGCTTTCAAAATCATATCGTCAAGCAATCGAATACCGGTTGAAAGGGTACGCAGGAACGACTCTTCCTCTTCTTTAATCACCTTTTCAATAAGTGTTTGCTGGCTTACCAATTCGGGGAAAGCATCTCCCATTGTATCTTTTAGTACGTCAACCAAACGGAAGATAAAGGCATCTTTTAAATCGAGGAACGTGTAACCGTAACGCACGGCACGACGCAAAATACGGCGAATTACATAACCGGCTTTGTTATTCGATGGCAACTGACCGTCGGCAATGGCAAAAGCCACCGCACGAAGGTGGTCGGCAATAACGCGCATGGCAATATCAACCTTTTCTTCTTCGCCATATTTTTTGTTACACAGCTTACCAATTTCGGCGATTGTATTCTGGAAAACATCTGTATCGTAGTTCGACTGAACGCCTTGTAAAACCATACACAAACGCTCGAAACCCATTCCGGTGTCAACGTGTTTGTCGGGCAGGTTTTCTAACGAACCGTTTGCTTTTCGGTTAAACTGGATAAATACCAGGTTCCAGATTTCAATTACCTGTGGGTGATCCATGTTTACCAAATCGCGCCCCGGAACTTTTGCACGTTCTTCTTCCGAGCGAATATCAACGTGCACCTCCGAACATGGTCCGCAAGGTCCGGTATCGCCCATTTCCCAGAAGTTATCTTTTTTGTTACCGTTCAGAATGCGGTCTTTTGGAAGGTATTGCTCCCAGTAACCGGCAGCTTCATTGTCGCGCTCCTGGTTATCATCGGCGCTTCCTTCAAAAACGGTAGCATACAAACGGTCGGCATCAATTCCCATACGAGTTACCAAAAACTCCCATGCCCAGTCGATCGCTTCTTTTTTGAAGTAATCGCCAAACGACCAGTTTCCCAACATTTCGAACATGGTGTGGTGGTAGGTATCCAAACCAACTTCTTCCAAATCGTTGTGTTTTCCTGAAACACGCAGACACTTTTGCGTATCGGCCACCCGCGGATATTTTACCGGTTCGTTACCCAAAAACTGGTCTTTAAACTGGTTCATCCCCGCATTGGTAAACATCAGCGTTGGATCGCCTTTTACAACCATCGGTGCAGAGTTTACAATCTGATGTTCTTTCTCGGTAAAAAAGTCGAGAAAAGCCTTACGTATCTCTTTAGAAGTCTTCATTTTCCGTCTGTATGATTTATCAATTCGTTAAAAATATTTAATGCAAAGAAAACAAATTCATTAATTATGAGTTATTTACTTACCTTTGCCGCGTGAAAAATCACGTTTTATTAAATCCATGCAAAGTTATAGGATTTAATGAATCAGCATTAATAAAGAGATAAAACCGGCCCTTTATATGGCAAAAAAGAAATATAAATTTAACCCGGATACGCTCAGTTACGAGAGCGTAGGATTAAGTTGGAAAGCCAAAGCAACAAAAATACTCACCTATTTTTCGAGTAGTTTGGCATTGGCGATTGTCATCACGCTAATCTTCGTAAACTTTTACGATACACCGCGATCAAAACGATTGATGCGCGAAAACAAACGTTTGCTTACCCAATACGAGTTACTTTCAAAAGATTTGGATAAAGTAGCCAGTGTATTGTCGGAACTGCAACAGCGCGACGATAATATTTACCGTGTAATTTTTGAAGCCGAGCCAATTCCGTCAACAGTTCGGAATGCAGGTTTTGGTGGTACCAATAAATACTCGGAGTTGGAAGACATGGACAATTCCGATTTGGTTATTGCCACAGCACATAAGCTTGATGTAATTTCGAAACAGGCGTATATCCAGTCAAAATCATACGACGAAGTGCTGGAACTGGCATTGAACAAAGAAAAAATGCTGGCTTCGCTACCAGCGATTATGCCCATTACCAATACCGATTTAAAACGTACATCAAGTGGATGGGGCTACCGTGTTCACCCGATTTACAAAGTACGAAAAATGCACTGGGGGCAAGATTTTACGGCTCCGGTTGGAACTCCGATTTATGCCACCGGCGACGGAAAGGTTACCGATGTTTCAGGTTCAAAAAGAAGCAAAGTTGGGTTGGGCCTGAACATAAAGATCGACCATGGATATGGTTACGAAACGGTTTACGGTCACCTGAACGAATTTAATGTAAAACGTGGCCAGCAGGTAAAACGCGGCGACATTATTGGATATGTTGGAAATACCGGCGGATCAACTGCTCCTCACTTGCACTACGAAGTGCATAAAGACGGACGCAAAGTAAATCCGGCCTATTATATGTTTAAAGATCTGACACCGCAGGAATACGACAAAATGATTGCGATTTCGTTGAATATTGGTCAGTCGCTGGATTAACGGATTAGCGATTAATAACAAAATATTGAAGCTTCCATCGGTTTATTCCGGTGGAAGTTTTTATTCTCTGTACGTCCGTACTTCAAAAAATCATTCACTCTTTTGTCGCAGCTTTAAAATCTTTTATCTTGCATCAAATTATTAGCGCGTGCCATACAAAAAGCCCAAAATAGAGAAGATGCTATACTCCATTGGCGAAGTAGCCGATATGTTTGGCGTAAATGTATCGCATATTCGTTATTGGGAGAACCAGTTCGAGGCGCTGAAACCGGTAAAAAACAAAAAAGGCAACCGTCAGTTTACGCCGAAAGATCTGGAAACGATCCGGATGATACACCATTTGGTAAAAGAACGCGGCCTGACCATTGACGGTGCTAGAAAAAAACTGAAAGAAAATCCGGAAGACACCTTAAACAATTTCGAGGTAGTTAAACGTTTACAGGATATCAGACAAGAACTAATCGCGATAAAACAAGGACTTGGGGAAAATGAAAATTAAAGATATTACCAATTTTTTGGAAGATCTTGCACCTTTAAAATTGCAGGAATCATACGACAATGCCGGGCTAATTCTTGGCGATAAAAACGCTGAAGTATCGGCAGCTTTGGTAACGCTCGATGTTACTGAGGCGATTGTTGATGAAGCAATAAAAAGAAAAGCGGGATTAATAATTGCCCACCACCCCATTGTTTTTTCGGGGTTGAAAAAGATAACCGGCAAAAACTACATTGAACGCACGCTTATAAAAGCCATAAAACACGATGTGGCCATTTATGCGGCACACACCAATCTCGACAGTGTTACAGGCGGAGTAAACGGAAAGATTTGCGAAAAACTTGGTCTGGAGAATTGCAAAATTCTTCAGCCCGCCGGAGGTATGCTCAAAAAGCTGGTTACTTTTGTTCCGGTTGATCATGCCAATAAAGTTCGCGAAGCTATTTTTACTGCCGGAGCCGGACAAATCGGGAATTACGACTCGTGCAGTTTTAATGCGCACGGGCAAGGTACTTTCCGTGGTAGCGACACCACAAATCCTTTTGTTGGTAAAAAAGGCGAACAGCATTACGAAAATGAAATCCGCGTTGAAACGATCTTTCCCGATTACCTTCAGGGAAAAGTTATAAATGCCCTCGTTCAGGCGCATCCGTACGAAGAAGTAGCCTACGATATTTATTCGCTCGACAATAAATTCGATCAGATTGGTGCCGGCATGATCGGGACCTTACCCAAAGAAAAAAGTGAAACGGCTTTTCTTCGCCAGTTAAAGAAAACCTTTGATGTAAAAATGATCAGGCATACTGCCTTACAAGATAAAAAAGTGAAGAAAATAGCGGTTTGCGGAGGAGCAGGTTCATTTCTGTTAAACCAGGCAATTGCGGCCGGAGCCGACTTCTTTGTGACCGGCGATTTTAAATATCATCAATTTTTTGATGCCGAAAATAAAATCGTTATCGCCGATATCGGACATTTTGAGAGCGAACAGTTCACTAAAGAACTTTTTTATGAGTTACTTACGAAAAAATTCCCTAAATTTGCAATCCATTTATCAGAGGTGAATTCCAACCCGGTTTTTTACTTCTGATTTTTATGTATATAAAAATATTACGAGCATGAATGCACCATATTCAAGGCAAGAAGACAAAGACATTTCAGTAGAAGAGAAATTACGCGCATTGCATGAGTTGCAGAGTGTTGTATCTGAAGTTGATAAAATAAAAACCCTAAGGGGTGAGCTTCCTCTGGAAGTTCAGGACCTGGAAGACGAAATTGCCGGTTTAAAGACCAGGTTAGTAAACCTTGATGACGAGGTTAAAAATCTGGATACTTCAATCAACAACAAAAAAATTGCGATTAAAGATTCGCAGGCGTTGATTGTAAAATATACCGAACAGCAAAATAACGTTCGTAACAACCGCGAATTCGACTCGCTTTCGAAAGAAATTGAATTCCAAAACCTGGAAATCGAACTTTCTGAAAAACGTATCAAAGAGTTCACCGCCGAAATGGCTCAGAAAAAAGAAGCCATTACAGCATCAAAAGAGCAGTTGAAAGAGCGTGAAGAAGATCTGGACAGAAAGAAAAACGAACTTTCTGAAATTACTGAAGAAACCAAGATTGAAGAAGAAAAGCTGAGAACGAAATCAGAAAAAATCGAGTCGTTTATCGAGCCTCGCCTTTTGGGAGCTTTTAAACGTATTCGCAAAAATGCACGCAACGGTTTGGCAGTGGTTACTATTCAGCGTGATGCTTGCGGTGGTTGTTTTAATAAAATCCCACCTCAGCGCCAGATGGACATTGCCAGCCGCAAAAAGATTATTGTTTGCGAATATTGTGGTCGTATTTTGGTTGACCAGAATATTAACGTAGTTGAAGATATTGCTGAATAAGCATTAAGATATTGATTAAAAAATAGCCGGTTCAAAATTTTGAACCGGCTATTTTTTAATCAATATCTTAATGCTTATTCAGCAATATCTTCAACTACGTTAATATTC
>NZ_JBFHGM010000094.1:0-16503 GCF_041583095.1 Draconibacterium sp. | reverse complement strand
TGTATGCCACCGGAAATGGAAAAGCATCAGAGGCCAACGCAGATTTCGACTGGGTTGAATACCTGAAGAATTAATCAAAAGCTATTCCCACACAAAATTGTAAACATTGCCTATCATAAATTATTTGTCGCTATTTTTAACGCCAGCAAAAAAAATTGAACTGATGAAAAGAACACTTTTATTAAAAGCAATCATCTTACTGATTGTGGTTACCGGACTGGCACTGCAAACAAAAGCCGCCAAAGTTCAGCACTTAACAACGCATAGCCAATCGATGGATAAAGACATTGAAGCGGTTGTAATTACTCCGGAAGGTTATTCTGATGATAAATCATACCCGGTTTTGTACCTGCTTCACGGTTATAGCGATAACCAAACCGGTTGGATAACCAAAGTACCTGAAATTAAAAACTATGCCGATCTGTATCAGTTTATTATCGTTTGTCCTGATGGTGCTTTTTCAAGCTGGTATTTTGATAGCCCGATTGACAAAAACATAAAATACGAAACCTATGTAGCGCATGAATTGGTTGATTGGGTAGACGACTCGTTTAGCACAATTGATTCGCGCGAAGGACGTGCCATTACCGGATTAAGTATGGGCGGACACGGTGCTTTGTACCTTGCTTTCAGAAACCAGGACGTTTATGGCGCAGCAGGAAGTTTGAGTGGCGGAGTTGATATTCGCCCGTTCCCCAATAACTGGGATCTTTCGAAAAGGCTGGGTACTTACGCTGAAAACAAAGACAACTGGGAAGAAAACAGCGTCATCAATCTTGTTTACAAGCTAACGCCCGGATCGCTTGAAATATCAATTGATTGTGGCGTAGGCGACTTCTTTTACGGCGTTAACTGCGACTTGCACGAAAAGCTGCTTGAGCGAAATATTCTACACGATTTTACCACACGCCCCGGCGGACATACCTGGGATTACTGGAAAAACGCGATTGCTTTTCAAAGTGTATTTTTTCACCACTTTTTTGAAAAGGCGAAGTAGTTTAGAATTTATCGCTAATTAAAATTTACGAACCTCACTGATTTACAGAAGGTGTGAAAAGTATAAACTCCCTGCGGCAACCATAGCAGAACATGTTGTCTTTGTCGAAATATGAAGATCACCCTGGTTTTGTCTTTTGTTTTATTGGGTATCAAATGCCAAAAACATAGACTTTGAGCAACATTTTTTCATCAATTTTTAAAACTCAAATTGCAAACTTGTAAGAAATATTCATTTTTGTATTCCTAAAATCCGGACGATGATGGAACACAATCCGAAATACGAACCACATGCCTGTGCAATATGTGGCAACTTGCATACCTGCACCGGCAATTATCACTGCTGGTGTGCACAAGTAGACATGCCCTACAAAGTGCGCGATTACATAATGGCTTGTTTCGATGGCTGCCTGTGTCCCAAATGTATTGAGGAATTGAAAAGAACGAATATTTAATTAAAGTATGACGCTATGCTTTAATTCTTCAGTAGATTAATTCTAATCCCTCCATTAAATACAAAACCATCAGATGGAGCCCAGATATCAGGGAAAGTTGGCGAATTGTACGGTGGCAAAACCAGCGGTTCGTAATTGGTCTGAATTACATCGGTAAAATTCTCAAAATTGATAAATACCGACAGTCGCTTAAAATGTCGCATGGCCATAAATCCCATCATCCAGTAATCAGGTTTTGAGTTGTATTGTTCGTCAAACTGAGTACCTGTATAGTACAACTCGTATCCTACCGACCATTTTTCCTCCGTTTCGTACATTAATGCCAAACCGATATTGTGCTTTGGTGTAAGCGGTTTCTGGTTGTTTATATTATCGTACTGAAGTTTGGTATTTATAAAGGCATAATTAAAATACAGCTTGAAATCGGCATACGAAAGTTTGCCATTGGTTTCAAATCCTGAGCTTAAAATATTGCCGTCGGCATTCTCAAAAAAGTAGGTGTTGTCCAGTTGGTTTTCTCTTAAAACAAGTGCATCTTTTAGTTGTGTGATGTAGAAAAGTTGATTAATAGAAAAGGTAACTGCATCAAAAAACACCGTTTTATAATTCAAATCAAAGTTCCCACCTATCGACTTTTCGGGATTCATTTCACCACTTGAAATAGGTTGAATATTGCGGAAATACAGTTTTTCGGCATCTTCGGTAAAAATCGATGGCAGTTTGTACCCCATTGCACCGCCAATTCGTGAAGAAAATTTCTCGGTGGCTTTAAAAAGCAAAGCAATTCTCGGAAGTACAAACGTACTGTAATCAAAATTGTAATCCGTTCTCAATCCGCCTTCAAACGTAAACTTCGGGCTAAAATCTGTTGTGTTCTGCGCAAAAACACCAAGCGTATTGTGGGTATAATCCCTTTTTGCACTGGCATCGACGTTCGTTTCTTTAAACTGCTCGAAATAATGATTTGCACCAAATTGCCAGTCAGACTTTTCTTTTTTGTAAAGGCTGTAATTTATTTCTGAGAAGCCGGATAACTGTTTCCCGGCAAATTGATAATCCGGGATGTTCAACTCCCTGTTAAAATAACTCACACTGTTTTTTACAGCAATACTTCGTACATCGTTGGTATTCTGAATTTTAAACTGTGTAGAATACCGCTCCGATGTATTTTTTTCAGAAAAAATATGCTCCTGAGTTACATTGTGTTTTATCACTTCCATATCACCACCGGTCCGGGTATCGAAAGCCGAGCTGATTCCAAACAGTATCTCCGTATTTGAATTGGGGTAGAAATAAAACTTGGGATTCAGGTTATAGGTGGTCGATTTTGGTAGGTTTGAAAAACCATCGTCATCCGGGTCGTATGGAACCTGCTTATCTGCTGATCCATAAATGGTAATTCCTGTTTTACTAAATTTTTGCGCATAGAAAAAATTAGCTGTCGATCCCAATGCACTGGTTTGATTAAACATGAGGCTTAGCTCCGGTTTATCTTCGGGAGTAATGGAAACAAGATTCACCAACCCGGCAATTGCACCACCACCATAAAGCGTTGAATTACTTCCCTTTATTAATTCCACCTGTTTTAAATCGAGCGGAGGAATCTGCATAATGGATAAGCCGCCTGCAAACCCGCCATATAAAGGAAATCCGTCTTTTAATATTTGCGTGTATCGGCCGTCCAGACCCTGAATCCGGATACTCATATTTCCCGAACTCAGCGATGTTTGCTGCATTTGTACCCCGGTGGTTTCCTTTAAAAGCATTCCTATATTGCTGGAGTTCATGGCAGCTTGTTCGCCTAATTCTTCGCCGGTTATGGCTTCAACACGCGTAGGAATATCTTCGATTGTTCTCGACGATCGGGTGGCAGCCACAATAACCTCTTCCAGCTCCTCTCCTTCTTCCAGTTCAACAGTGATTGATTTCTTATTATCCTGAGGAAAAACCAGGACTACTTTGCTCTTTTCATACCCGATAAAGGAGATTACAAACACGGTTTTACCATCGGCTAAATCATTAAATACTGCAATCCCGTTTTCGTCTGAAACCGTTCCGGTTGTTGTTCCTTCAATAACAATATTTGCCCCGGTTAAAATTTCATCGTTCTCATCTTTAACCGTAAAGGTGACCGAATTCTGAGCCAGAGAATTAAAGGCGAATAGAATTAAAATGACTAAGAAAATATTTTTCATATACGTTGCTTACCTAACTTATCCATAAAAGTAAGTCGAAATGGTTATTACAATCCTACAAAGATTTCATTTTATAATTTATGATCGCAGTTTCAGCGATTATTATCTCATAGCTCAAGGGAAAAACTTCACAACAATTCCTGGAAAAGGCTTCATGATGTTGTTTAGAATACTACCAAAAAAAAGGAAGAACCAGATAACTTCTGATTCTTCCTCTCTTAAAATTTGGTTTTTAAATGGAACTAAATTGGAGAAATTACTTTAACGATTTAAACAATTCCATTTATAGAATTTAAATATCTGGATTTCAACGCTACACGTTTCCTTTTTTTGACAACTTTACCAAATGCTATTTATTCCTGTAAACTTCGCGTTCACCAAAGTTAGTGACTGCCCTTCGGCAAAAACCTTTAGTTTGCGGAACGATTGAGAACTGAAAAATATCTCTGTCATTACCAGATCACCGCCGTCTACAAAAATTTCGGCAGATGCGGCATCCACAAATATTTCAAGTTTTACGGTTGATCCGATTTTGTATGGAGCCACCGATATGCCGGAGAACTGATCAGAAAAACTCATATCTCCTGATTGTGTTCTATCAAACTGAAACTGCTCAGCCGATGCAGAATAACTTAGTGTGACATTTTCGCCCAACTCATTTTCAAGCAGAATACCAAATGATTCGGGAAGTGTTTCTCCCATTTCAAACTCCAGCGACAAGCGACTCTGATTCAAAGTCAAACCTTGTATATCCAGCTCTTTAACTCCCGAAATTTTCAGCGCTTCATCAATATTCACTGTTGCTGAATTAGCTGTGAGCAGCTCTGTTTCTTTTACAGGAGTCGATTTCAGCACGTATTGCTCCTTCTTTTTAACCAACGAAAGCGTGCGGGGTAAAGTCATTGCACTGCGCCATTTCTCAGTTGGTACAACCTGTGCATACGCCCAGTTACTCATCCAGCCCAGAAAAATACGTCGACCGTCTTCTTTTGGCACATCCGACCAGGTGACACCGGCGTAATTGTCGCGTCCCCAATCTACCCAATTGGTATCTTTCGAGTCGGCAGAAAATTCATGTCCATCAAAATCACCTAAAAAGTATTGGGTTCCTGAACCACCATTTGGCCCGCCGGGGTTGATATTCACGATCAACACCCATTTTGTTTCGTCGGTTCCTTCAACCTGCAGCGGGAATAAATCGGGGCACTCCCAAACGCCATCGTGGGTTCCGGCATCAATTCCAAAATTGCTTTCGTGTGTCCAGTTTTTCAAATCATCGGAAGTATAAATCTGAACGTGGTCGTGTGCAGAAAGTACGAGGTTCCACTTTTGAATTTCTTCATTCCAAATCACATTCGGATCCCGAAAATCGCGGTTCCCATCATTTGGAATAACAGGATTACCCTCATATTTTGTCCAGCTTCGCCCTTTATCCAGACTGTAGGCAATGGCCTGCGATTCCACATCAACACCACCGGCCTTTGCAATTTCAGGATTGTGATAGGTGAAAATTGCTATTAACGGTGGATTTTCAGCGGAACCAAACCCAGAGGTATTGTTCCAGTCGACCACTGCGCTACCGGAGAAAATATACCCCAAACTGTCGGGATATAAAGCAATGGGCAAGTGTTTCCAGTGCACCAAATCGGTGCTAATTGCATGTCCCCAATGCATGGGTCCCCAAACCGTGCTGTCAGGATAATATTGATAGAACAGGTGATATTCTCCCTGGTAATAAACCATCCCGTTTGGGTCGTTCATCCATGCCGAATCGGGCGAAAAATGGAATTGCGGACGGTATTTTTCGGTGTATGGTTTTGTCGTTTCTTCGGCTTCTGTTGTTTTAGTTGGACCGGAAGAACAGGCCACCGCAGACAACAGTACAATTGCAGCCAGAAAATTGAAATACTTATGGTTCATCTCTATTCGTTTTAATGGTTATTTATCTTTTTATTTGGATTAAAATTCAGTAATTGTTCCTTCCAGCAGGTTGACAGTTCCTGTCTCGCTAAATAAGCTCACCTGCACGTTTTCTGCATTAAAAGAGAATTTTCGCGACAGGGAAATCAATCCGTTCATTGCAAATAATTCGGCCGAGTTCCTGTCGATAATAAGCGTCATATCCAGTTCCGGCTCGTTGGTTACATAAGGTGCATAGTAAAAACCATCCCAACTATCGGGAAAATCGCGCTGTATCGAGGGGTCAGCTATGTAAAAATATCTTCGCTCAGCCTGATAACCCAGGATCAGCTCCTTGCCTTCGTTTGTAGTAATTTTAACGCCAAAAGATTCTGCCATACCCAGGTATAAACGGCTATTGACATCGAATGTCAAGTCGATTCGGATTGGCAAATCCAGGTTCTTTTCGATTGATTTACCATCGCTTAATTCAGTTTCGTTAATTGTTTCTGTTGCCGGTTTTTCAATGGCTGTTACAGGTTCTGCAAATAAATAATAATCGTAAAATTTTTCTTTTAAAGTTAATTGGCGGGCTAGCGAGAATTCGGTTGAGGAATTAGTTGGGATATTGAATTTTTCGTAGATGGAATTATATAAAGTTCCTATTAAAACAGGCTTTTTGTTGACGAGCCGGTAATCGGATAAAACTACAGCCTGGTAAAGATCGCTACCATGATCAATCCATTTTGGTTTATTGTGCGATGCCTGGTAAACAAAGCCATCGAAACTGCCAACAAAGTACTGAACACCGCTGCCCTCGTTAGGCGAGCCGCTATCGGCACTGATAAAAAGTACCCACTTCGTTTCGTTGGTTTCTGTAATCTCCATCGGGAAAAAATCAACGCTTGCCCATTGCCCCGATTTTAGCACAACCTCATCACCAAACCGGCTTAGGTACTCCCAGTTTTTCAAATCTGTGGATGAATAAAAACGCACTTCATAACCAGAAAGTGTTACCAGGATCCAGGCCTGTGTTTCATCATTCCAAAACACTTTTATATCCTGAATGGATTCGTTATAATCAGCGAGTGTAATCGTGTTTCCTTCGTTTTGTTTCCATGAATATCCATTGTCGTTGCTGTATGAGATTGTAAGTTCTCCATAGTTCTCAGCAACCGTTCCGAAAGCAATTAATGCAGTAGCTTCGGCACTGTAATCAGTGGTTTGATTCCAATCTGCTACGATGGTTTTAATATCCTGAATTCCGGCTTCTTCCGACTCAATACTTATTGATTTATTGCTCCAGTTTAATAAGTCACTACTTTCAGCCTGTCCAAACTTCTCTTCACCGTCAACCGTGTAATTAAAAAACAAGTGATAACTGTTTTCGGCATAAATTAAAGCTATCGGATTCTGAAGCATTGAATCTTCCGGATTAAAATGCAGGGAAACAGCAGTTTTCTGCTCTTTATTTCCTGTACATCCCCAGAAAACAACCAAAATCAGCAATAAAACAGGAACCGGACTTTTCATAAGAAGAATGATTTATTAGTAAAGTTATAAAAACAGATCATGGCCGGAAGGGTGACTCCCAGCCAAGATCTTCATCTCTATATTAATACCCAACATTTTGTTCGTACAAACCTTTTGTAAAGTCTATCTCACGCTGCGGAATCGGGAAATACTCGTCTCTTCCGGCAGTAAATTGAGCATCATTCAGGAAATCTTTTCTTGTTTTCTCCTTCTCCAGGTATGCATTCAAAGTTGGTTCTGCAATTCCCCAACGTACCAGGTCGAAAAAGCGAGGGCTCTCCAAAGCAAACTCCAAACGACGCTCCCACTGTAAAGCTTTGCGTGCGTTATCCTGTGTCCAGGCCAAATTCGATCCGTCGTATTCCGAGATCATGTAATTGGATGGAGCAGTACCATCAGC
This sequence comes from Draconibacterium sp., assembly GCF_041583095.1. NCBI lineage: Bacteria > Pseudomonadati > Bacteroidota > Bacteroidia > Marinilabiliales > Prolixibacteraceae > Draconibacterium > Draconibacterium sp. The sequence goes on along the minus strand of NZ_JBFHGM010000094.1, from coordinate 9,025 downwards.
AAAACGAGTTCTGCTGGTACTTTCAGAGGCACGTTTACGAACCTGGTTGATCAATGGACGGGCCATATCCTGCTGGCCCAGTTCGATGTAAGCTTCAGCCTGCATTAACAGTACATCGGCATAACGAATAATATCGATGTTTTTTGATACGCCCATAAACGGACCTTGCTTTTTGTAGCAGGAACAATCGGCAGCCTGCTGCTCTTTCATACTTTGAAAGTAACCGTAAACTCCCGGATCGCGCACCCAACTGTTGCTGAAAATGTAGGATTCCTCGTTACGGTATTTGTACGGGTGACCGTCGATACCAATGGAGTGGTCGATACGCGGGTCAACAGGTACTCCATCAGGAGTAATATCTGCTGCACTCAGTTCAACATCGTTAAACGTGTCGAACTTTGGTAAACCATTCTCATCGGTGGCAAAAGCATTCACCATATTCTGGCTTGGCTGATGGAAACCGCAACATCCGTATTGAGGAGCTCCGTGTGGATAATTCAATCCATTCTCGAAGTTCAAACGTCCTGATGTTGTTCCATCGCTTATCGAAAACTGAATAGCAAAAACCGATTCAGGGCCATTATCGTAACCTCCGGTAAAGTTTTCACCAAAATCAGCCTGCAAACTGTACTGCCCTGATGCAATAACCATTTCGCACAGGTTAACAACTTCCTGCATACGGCTTTGGTTAATGTTTACAACCTGGTTGTTTTCATCCTGTTCGTAAGCCTGGTATAACCTCAGTTTTGCAAGATAAGCGGCAGCAGCATATTTATTGGCTCTACCAACCTGCGATTGAGATTCGGGAAGATTATTCATCGCAAATTCAAAGTCTTCAGCAATTTTGTTCCACAATTCATCGTTTGAATATTCGCGGTTCGACGTTTGAAGAATCTCTTCGTTGCTCAGATTTTCATTGATATACGGAACATATTTGAACAACACTTTCAGCATAAAATGCGAATGCCCTCTAAGGAAACGTGCTTCAGCAATCCTTGTCTGGCGCAAAGCAAATTCTTCGTCGGTCAACTCATTCAAAGTGCGCAATGCCGAGTTGGCACGCGAAATAGCACGGTAATAGTTTTCCCAGGTGTAAGGTAAACCGGCCAACCAACTCTGAAATGGTTGAGTAAGGTTATATTGCTCGTAAAAGTTGTAAGGCTCAACATCGGAAACACCACCGCCTCCTTTGTAAGCATCGTCAGAGCGCACACTACCATAAACCCACATACTTGCTATAGGGCCAATCATATCGTTGTTTCCAATTCCGGCGTAAGCCGCGGTAACCAAACCTTCAGCGCCTTCGGCCGTTGGGCTTCCGGCTGAAATGAACCCTTGCGGCTCAGTTTCCAGGTAATTATCGCACGAGACAGCCAACAGGCTTATCAGTGCAACTATAACTATTTTAATATTTTTCATTTTCATTATTCTTTAGTTTGTATTGATTAGAATGCAACATTAACACCGGCAGAGAAAGTCCTTGGAATCGGGATGGTATTTACATCGGTACGTTCCGGGTCCGGTCCCTGAAATTCATTGCTCTGAATCCAAAACAGGTTTTCGGCCATCAGGTAAAAGCGAACCTTGTCCATGCCAACTTTATCCAATGCATTTTTTGGCAACGAGTAACCAAGCTGGATGTTACGCAGTTTGAAATAAGACGCGTTTACGTTCAAATAGCTTGAAGTACGTGTTTCATTGTTACTATCCGACAATGTTAATGCAGGAACATCTGAATCCGGATTTTGTGTCGTCCAGGCTTTGAAAACGCCAGGTCCTACGTTATCGCGACCACGAATAAAATCGTTATAGTAAGTATACGGATCATAACCGGTTTTTCCGGCAACACCCGATCCGAAAACCGATAAATCGAAGTCCTTGTAATTCACATCAATTCTTAAACTGTACTCGAGTTTTGGAAGCAGTGTTCCAAGGAATTTCTGGTCGAGTGAGTTAATTGCACCATCATCATTCAAATCAGCCCAGCGGATACGCCCCGGGGCAGCACCAACCTGGCTGGCATGTGCATCAACTTCTCCCTGATTTTTAAAAATACCGTCAGCTACGTAACCAAAAATCGAAAGCTCTGAATGACCAAGAACTGTTTGCTCGGAGTTACCAGGATAAGCTGTTCTAACTTCTTCAGGAAGTTCAGTGATTTTATCGGCAAAATGGCTGGCACTACCTGCAATTTCGTACGATAAGTCGCTGTTCACTTTTTTTCTGTAGCTTAACGCAAATTCCCAACCTGTGTTTTTCTTGGTTGCTCCATTCAGGAACTGCAATTGTCCTTCACCTAAAGCCGAAGCTACCGGTGGCTGAATCAAAATATCGGTTGTTTTACGTGTATACCAATCGAATGCTCCTACCAGCTTACTATCGAAAAGTCCGAAATCGATACCCAGGTTCAATTCATCTGTAGTTTCCCATTTCAAGGCAGGGTTTCCGGCTTGCACCGATACAAAACCCGAAGGCAGGTTTCCTGAATCCTGACCATCTAAAGCATAAGCTGAACCCACATTCCAGTAGTCATCAAAAAAGTCGTTGTGGAATATGCCATCAACCTGACTGGCCACAGCTCCGTAACGAGGTTCAAACAATCCAAGACTGGCAAAATCACCAACATCCTGGTTACCAACACGACCAACACCGGCGCGGAATTTCAGGTTTGAAAGTTTCTCCATTCCTGTCATAAATTCCTCTTCGCTCAAACGCCATCCGAAGGTAGCTGCAGGGAAAAAACCGTAACGGTTATCGGCACCGAATCGCGACGAACCATCACGACGCAGGGTAAACGACGCCAGAAAACGTTCGTTGTAGTTATAATCGATTTTTCCGAACTGAGAGAATAAACGACTGCTTGTTGCTGTTCCAAAACTATTTCCGTTGCTGGTTCCGGCACTCAACACAAAAAACTCTTCAGTTTGCGAAGAAAAGCCTTCTTTATATCCGGTGAAATCCTGAAAATTATCGCTAACCGCTTCAATACCTAAAAGGAATCCAAATTTACTTTTACCAATATCAAGCTTGTAATTGGCAGTGTTCGACCAGGTTACACTGGTAAAATCGCTGTTATAAATTCTTAAGTTATTTACTGAACGTGCAATAAAACCATTGCTGAAAGCGGGTTCAATATCTTTGTCTTTAACCATCGAGTAGTCAATTCCGAGCGTTGTGCGCAGTACAAGATTTTTCACCGGCTGAATTTCAGCAAACACACTGCCAAACAAATACCTGCGATTGGTATTATCCCACCGGTTGATATCCTGCATCATTACCGGGTTGTTACGGTCGGAATAACCTGACCCGAGAGGGCCACCATAATTTCCGTTTGAATCGTACAACGGAATTGTTGGAGCCAAAGTAATTGCCAGTCCCGGCGTTGGAGCACTACCAAGGTCGGGAGTTTCCAATGTTTCGTTCGACGATACAACCTGTGCATTGATACCAAACTTCACCCGATCATCCAGCATGCTGGTTTGACCGTTGATACGGGCCGTAATACGGTCGTAGTTGGTGAATTTCAGCATACCGGTATTTTTGATATAACCAATATTCATCAGTACCGAAGACTTTTCAGTTCCTCCGGAAACAGTCAGGTCGTTATTGATTACAAAACCAGTTTCATAAGTTGCATCCTGCCAATCGGTATCGCCAGCAGGAACATTGGCATCTCCACCAACATAAGGCTGAACGCTTACACCATTCAGAACAGGATTGTTATAATCGCCATTCCAGTCGAAGTTGTAAATTTCGCCGTATCCGCTTGTTGGATCAACACCATCGTTTACCGATGCCTGCCACAAAGCGCGACCACGATCAAGCGCATTCAGCATATTGTAACGTTGCGATTTTTCGCTTTGAACCGAAAAGTTAGAGTTAAACTGAACATTCACTTCACCTTTTTTATCCGATCCGTTTTTGGTGGTAACAATTACAACACCGTTTGATGCACGTGCTCCATAAATTGAAGAAGCCGAAGCATCTTTCAGCACCTGCACCGAAACAATTGAACCGGCACTTAGCCCCTGAAACACCTCAGGTCTTTTGGTTGGTACTCCATCGATAATATACAAGGGATTGTTATCTCCCAGCGTGTTTACTCCACGAATAAGAATACGGCTGCTGGTGGCACTTGGAGTACCTGTTTTTTCGATATAAAGTCCCGGAACATGTCCCTGCAATGCCTGCATCGGGTTACCCGAACTTAAACTGATATTTTCAATTGCGTCCATTTCTACCACTTCAACCGCACCGGTTAAATCGGCTTTTCGCTGAACGCTATAACCAACGGCTACAACTTCTGCCAAACCGATGGTTTCTTCCTCCATTGCAATATTAATGGAGGTTCTGCCTGCTACTGCAATTTCCTGTGATTTCATTCCAATAAAAGAAATCTGCAGTACTGCATCGGCACCCGCTACCTCGATAGTGTAAACACCATCAATATCGGTAATGGTACCGTTCGTTGTTCCTTTTTCAACAATTGTTACACCTGGCAATGCCATGCCCGAGGCGTCTTTCACAGTACCCGAAACCGAAATTTCCTGGGCAAATGCGATTGTTGAAAACAAACTAAGCAGAATGACAAACATTCCCTTAGTCGCATTTTTAAGTTTGATTCTTTTTACCATAATCAGATTAGTTTAATTAATTTGAATATTATTTCTTTCGATAGTTGGTTGGTCATTCGATAGGATTTCCTCAATCTCATCCATGTCGTATTTTGGTGTAGCACCGGCTTTCGATGCCACAAAAGCTCCGGTAACACAGGCAAAAGCCAGCGCTTCGGCAGGTTCCTTTTTATTGAGGAGGGAAGCAATTAGCCCGGCAAGAAATGCGTCGCCGGCGCCAACGGTATCAACGGCATTTACTTTAAATCCGGGGTGTTCGAAGAATTTTCCATTACAGTACAACAAAGCACCGTTTTCGCCTTTGGTTACACACAACATTTTAATGTTGTAATGTTTTACAAACCATTCAATAAGGCTGTGTTCATCAGTGCCCGACAGCTTGTGCCATGACGCAAAAACATTTAGTTCGTCATCGTTTAATTTTACGATATCCGATTTCTCCAGAAGCTTTTCAACTACCTCCTGAGTATCATACGGTTTGCGAAAATTTACATCGATCAGTTTCACTCCATCGTAATCCAGCAGGTTCATTAGCGTTTCACGGGTTAAAGGGTTGCGCGAAGCCAGTGATCCGTAAATTAGCAGACCTGCCTGCCCGGCTTTTTTCATGAGCGAATCAGTTAGTTGAATATTATCCCAGGCTACGGGTTCACAAATTTCGTAGGTGGCGTTGTTGTTTTCATCCAAATGCACCAATACTTCACTGGTGGGCAGATTATCATCGGTTTGAATGTATGCGGTAGACATTCCCGAATCTTCAAGGAATTTTTTTAGCTCTGCTCCCGGTTCATCGTCTCCAACACTACTGGCAATAGTAGCATCCAAACCGATAGCACTAAGGTGAAGGGCCACGTTCATGGGTGCACCACCGGCTTTCGCGCCCGATGGCAAACGATCCCAAAGCACCTCGCCAAAACACAATATTTCGTTGTTTCTAATGTCCATGTTTGTTTAGTTTTATTTGATTCGTGATTTCATATCCTGTTGAATTTCCTCAAGCGACTTGCCTTTGGTTTCGGGAAGAACTTTCCAGGCAAAGAAGAAGTGCAACACCATCATTGCAGCGAAAAAGCCAAAGGAAATACCGCCACCAACGGTGTTGTTCAATACCGGGAATCCCCAAATAAGAGCTGCGGCAAAAATCCAGTGGGTAAAACTTCCCAGCGCCTGCCCCTGCGAGCGGACTTTGTTGGGGAAAATTTCGGAAATAACCACCCAAAGCACGGCTCCCTGCGAGAAAGCAAAAAAAGCAATGAACCCCATCAGGTAAATCATTACGCCATATCCGCCAAAATCGGAGTAGTTATTGGTAAAAAACGACTTTGAAAGGAGACCAAGAAACAGGACCATTCCTACTGATCCGGCCATAAGAAGTGTTCTTCGCCCGTATTTATCGATAAGGAAAAGTGCCACGAAAGTGAATACCAAATTTGTAGCACCAACCGAAATAGACTGAAGTAGCGATGCATTGGTTCCAAACCCTGCCATTTCGAATACCCGTGGCGCATAAATCATAATGGCATTTATACCGGCCAGCTGGTTAAAAGCGGCAATTAAAAAGGCAATCATTATCGGGAACCGGTAAGCTTTTACAAACAACTTTCCGTGCCCCATCGCTTCCTCTTCATCTACCGATTGTTTTACAATGCGTACTTCCTCCTTTGGATTTTCAGCCTTGATACGCTGAAATACAGCCAAGGCCTCATCGGTATGTCCCTGGTTTACCAACCAACGCGGACTTTCAGGAACCAGGTTCAGCAATAAAAAGAAGGTTGCAGCAGGAATAGCTTCCACACCGATCATCCAACGCCACGATCCACTTTCGAAAATATTTGCCAAAAGATAATTTACTGCAAAAGCCAGAAAGATGGCAGTAACCACAAAAAACTGGTTCAGCAAAACCAGCTGTCCGCGCTTTTTTGCCGGCGATATTTCGGCTATAAACATGGGTGTAACCACCGAAATACAACCTAAAAGAACTCCGGTTATAAAACGGCAGGCCAGCAACATACCCCAGTTAATGGCAAATGCACTACCCAAAGTTGATAATGCAAAAAGACCGGATAATACGATTAACGATTTGCGGCGCCCGAATTTTTCAGCCGGTTTACCTATTATAACGGTACCTACGATAGTCCCCATAATGGCAACAGCAACTGTAAATCCCAGCCAAAAACTATTTAAGTCGAATAAGGTTTCCAGTTGCGATGTGGTACCCGACATCATAGCTATGTCGTAACCAAAAAGAAAGCCGCCAAGGGCTATTATAATGGCAACAGAAAATACATTTTGTGTCTTCATTTCGATTCAGAATTATTGGTTTAAAACTCTGAATCAAAGGTATGGGGGCAGCCTTTTTTCGGCTTTAAGAAATGTTACGGAATGTTAAAACCATGTAACATTATCAGCCTAAATATCAATACGTTTGCAATTATGTTACATCACTGTCAACTATGATACACTTTGAAAAAATAATGGTAAATTTCTTTCACGTTATCACGCGAATTGAGATATTGGTTCTTTGAAATTTATTACTTTCACAAAAGTATATTAATCAGACTAAACTATATGACGAAGAAACTATCGATCCTATTTCTATTCGTACTGTTATTCTCCTTCTTTAGTCTTTCGTCAAAAGAAAAATACAAAATTGGATTTTCGCAATGCACCACAGGCGATGACTGGCGCAAATCGATGCACCGCGAAATGATGATAGAACTGGCCTTTTTCCCCGATTTTGAACTGGTTATAAAAGACGCCAACGACAATAGCGACCAACAAATAAACGACATCAGGCAGTTGCTGGATGAAAAGATCGACCTGCTAATTGTTTCTCCCAACGAATCGGAACCAATAACACCAATTGTTGAAGAGGTATATAATAGCGGAATTCCTGTTATTGTTATCGACAGGCAAATAGCCTCGGAGGCTTATACTGCCTATATTGGCGCAAACAATTATTTAATTGGAAAAGAAGCCGGAGATTATGCGGTAAAATTGCTAAACGGCAAAGGTAAAATCGTTGAAATTACCGGACTGCAAGGATCCTCGCCTGCAATTAACAGGCACAATGGTTTTATGGAAGTGATTTCGCAATATCCCGATATTGAGCTGGTTGCATCGGAATCGGGCAAGTGGAATTACAGCGACAGTAAAACTGTTATGCAAAATTTTGTTAACCAAAAACTAGACTTCGATCTGGTTTTTTCGCATAACGACCGAATTGCCAGAGCAGCCTACGAAGTAATTGCCGCCAATAATATCAGCGATAAATTTATCCTGGGTATCGATGGATTATTAGGAGATGACGGTGGAATAGAAGATGTGATCGATGGTAAAATTGATGCTACCTTTCTTTATCCTACAGGTGGAGCCGAGGCCATTCAACTGGCTGATAAAATTCTGAACAAACAGCCTTTTGAGCGTATTAATATTCTTGAAACGGTGGTTATTGATAACAACAATGCCAAAATATTAAAACTTCAGTACGAGGCCGTTGCTGATCTCCAGGGAAAAATAGAAGATCAAAAATCCGTTCTCGAAAACCAGGTCGCCCGCTTTAAAAGCCAACGGAGCTTTTTAATCGTTGTACTGGTTTTACTGGCAGCTATTGTTATTTTGGTTATTCAAACCTTCAGAGCTTACCAGAACAAACGTGCAGCCAACGAAAAACTGGAGCATCAGAAACTCGAAATAGAAAAAAGAAACCGGGAAATTATAAAACAAAGAGACCAACTTATTGAAGTTTCGGAAAAACTGGAGGAGGCTACACAAACCAAACTTCGTTTTTTTACCAATATGTCGCATGAATTCAGAACGCCTCTTACGCTCATCATTGGTCCGCTAGAGGATATGATCGAATCAACAGATATTCCGGAGCGTTTTAAGAAGCAGGTTTCCATGATGCACCAGAATTCACTTCGCCTGCTACACATGATCAATCAGCTTATGGATTTCAGGAAAATAGAAAACAATAAAATGCAGTTGCAAGCCGCCAGTTACGACATTGTTGGTTTTCTGAAAGAAATTGTAATGCCCTTTTATGATCTGGCGGAGAAGAAGCATATCTCTCTTGTTTTTGAAGCTGAAAAAAACCATTTAAATGCCTGGTTCGACATGAATAAACTTGATAAAGTTATATTTAACCTACTCTCAAATGCCATTAAATTCACACCCGTTAATGGCACTATACGAATCACGCTAAAAGTAATTAAACCTTTAACACAGAAGATTTGGGATGAAGAAGTGGAAATTAAAGTTTCCGACAACGGTAACGGAATTCCAACGGATCAGATAGAGCATATTTTTGATCGTTTTTTCCAGGCAGAAAGCTCTCAGGGTTTTATGGGAACAGGTTTGGGACTTTCGCTTTCGAAAGAATTTGTCGACCT